>DATNRE010000572.1:0-4602 GCA_036703685.1 Candidatus Obscuribacterales bacterium | reverse complement strand
GCCCAGGGGTATATCCATACCATAATGTTCTTCGGATTGACCTACACTTGCATTCCCCCAGAACTGTTTCCCACTTGTTTTGATTTCCTGGAATTTTCCGTCCTTACCTATATCTATATCATGAGTAGAACTCAATCGGGTATCTACTTTGGCTTTGCGATATTCAGTGTTTTCTTTTTTGGCTTTGTTAGGTTTAAGTGTCGATCCACTTTTCTCTTTTTCTTGAGAGTCATTGCCTAAAAGCCAATTAATAAACTCGTTTCGATCTTGTGTATTATTAGCAAGTGGGGGTAATTTAACCATCACACGACCTCCATGAGACAGGGCAACGGCTGTTTGTACTGGCCAATCTTTTTCAAAAGGCTTGTTCTGATCGTCACGATATTTTAAGCCGTCGTGGAGAATAATAAAAATCCTTTGTAAAATATTTTTTGCTGATTCCGTTTGTTCTGAGTATTTTTTAGCCTGTTCCTGAAATTCAGGCTTTGCATTATCGGATTTTCCTTCTAGGGTTTTCTCCCACATATCGGTATCTTTTCCATAAATAGTGTTCTTAAATTCCTCTTTCTTGTCGCCTGATTTAGACTGTTGAGCCTCATAACGTAAATATCCTGGTGTTTGCTTGTATTGATCATCAGCAATACCGAGTTCTTTCTGACGTGTAGCAATTTGGACACGATGAATATGACTTAACACTTTATCACCCGTTGCCAGTGGTAATCCCTCTCCTCGATGTTTTTCCTTTCTATGCCAATCTCCAATCGTTTTTTTATCTCGTGCTATCACATCCAATTCCTCTGTTGTCATAAAACCATTTTGGGCGAGAAAAATCTTGCCTTTTGGGTCTTTACTTAATTCGTCTATTGCTTTTACTTGTTCCTCGGAAAAAAATCCTTTTGTCGTATCAATATAATCTACAAGAGTTAAATCTTCTTTTTTATCTTTGCCCTTTTCTCTCCATGTCCGTTTATCTTTTTTTAGCAATTCATCTATATGCTTAGTCAAGTTTGGATTGTCTTTTCTGAGTGCTCTTTCATCGGTTTTTTCTAGTTTTTGATCGGAATTTTTCCCATATATTTTTAAATGAGTATATCGAATATATTGCTCAGGATTTCCTTGAATTCTCCACCAAATATTACCAGCCCTATCTTTCTTATGTTCTTTATCATTATCACTAATTTGAACTGTGGCACCTGTTTTATAATTTGTAATATCTTTATCAAGTGTTGCATCTTTAGAATGAGAGTTCATTCCGACAGTATATGGCTTCATTTGCAGCATAACTGAATTAGCACCTGTAGAATGTGTTACAGATTCTCTCTTAGATTGAATTTTACTCGCCCCCTGCTGCACAACATGGGTTAATTCATGGGCAATTAATTCCTGTCCACTTCGACTCCCTGGATTATATTCTCCCTGTTTAAAAAACAAATTTGGCCCCGTTGCAAAGGCACGAGAACTCAAGGAACGGTTCAATTTATCCGCTTGACTATCAGTATGTACTTTCACTCCACTAAAATCTGCCCCCATTGCTTTCCCCATCTTGCTTTGCAGTCCTGCATCTAGGGAACTTCCACCACTTTTAGCACTTTGAATTGTTGTTTCTATATCTGTTGAAACTGCACCCCCACCCATTGTTTTATTTTGGGGTTTAGCTTGAAGTTCCTCCTCTTGTTCCCCTTCCCTTTGAATAGCAGAAATATCAGGTTTAGCTTGAATTTCTTCCTCTTCTTCTCCTTCTCTTTGAATAGCAGAAATATCAGGTTTAGCTTGAATTTCTTCCTCTTCTTCTCCTTCTCTTTGAATAGCAGAAATATCAGGTTTAGCTTGAAGTTCCTCCTCGTCTTCCCCTTCTCTTTGAATAGCAGAAATATCAGATTTAGCTTGAAGTTCTTCCTCTTGTTCCCCTTCTCGTTGAATAGCAGAAATATCAGATTTAGCTTGAAGTTCTTCCTCGTCTTCCCCTTCCCTTTGAATAGCAGAAATATCAGATTTAGCTTGAAGTTCTTCCTCTTGTTCCCCTTCTTGACGTTGCACGTTTTGAGAAGATGTGGCTTTTTCTGTAGTAGGAGTATTAATTTGTTGTACGACTTTTTCCGCTACACTATCCGCCTCCTGTTCATATTTGTCCCCAGCTTGACCAACGGTTAATTTTTTTTGTAGGGATAAATTAAACTTAGGTTGTATTCTCGATGGGGCACTATCTGTATTTCCTGTAATGGGGATTTCTGCAAAATTAAAACCCTGGTTTTTCTGTATTTGCTGAGGGTTTATTGCTTCGGTTTGGGGTTTCTGTGGTGTCGCGAGGGCGTTGTCCATTGGGCGAATATCTGTCAGGGATTTCGCTTGAATTTGGCTTTGATTGACAGATTCCGGTTCATGGCGATTCTGTTTTTTTAGTCGTATTTTCATGATCAGACCCCATTACTTGCAGCTTAATACATTGACCAAGGCGGGTTACATTTTTAATTAATTTTATCAATAAAATTGACAACCAAATCTATACTTAAGTCTAATTTTAGTTTGATCAGCTAAAATAGGCTATTGAATATTGGCGAAATAGTCCTTAGATGTATTTTCACCGGGAGTCGATAGTTCGGTGATCTGACCACGAACTTTGACATTAAATTCCTGCGCCATTGTCAAAATTTTGACTTTTAAATCTGATGCAGTTTGCACCCCAAGAATCTCCTTCATGGCATTAACAGCGGCTTGATTTTTTTCGTCTTCACTGTCAAATTTTTTATTACCTTTACGAATAGCCACCAATTGACTATCTATATCTTTAGCAATTTCATGGGCAGTCTTAGACTCTATTTGTAAGCTGGGGAAATCCTTAAATTTGTACTGGCGTAACTCCGCCACAGCCAAAAATAAACGATAGAGATATTTAGAAGAACGATAGAAAATTTTCCCATCAGGGGCAGTGGCATAATGACTCAAATCCTTGAGAAAATCTCCGAGTTGCTCGTTAAAAGATTGTAAGAAATGTTCAGGTTTGAGAGAGTCCATAACTGCTGCCTTTTGGTCTGGGTTTTTGGCTCCCTGCACACCCGCTACAATATGTTTAACTGCCCCTTCACTATGATAGGCTTCTGCGGCATAGAAGTAGGCTTCTCCTAACATTTGTTGAACTTGAGCTTTGAGGGCTTCAACTTTTGTGGGTTCACCCGTCCCCAAGTTGTGAATTATTTCTTGAAGTTGACGAACTTTAGCCATCCGGTCAAGGTAAAGCTCATTACTTTTCTTGAGAACTAAGTCGGAATCTTCATGGGTAATGGCCTGCAATTCTTCTGCTCCTAATAATTGCTTGCGGATCGCATCCTTGTACCTATTATTCGGCAACTTGCTGAGAACTTCTTCTTCTTCTTGACTCAATTTTGTGTGTTCTTGAATCCTTTGTTTTTTCTCATCACTCATTCCGCCTTGATTGATTTCTTCCTTGACTTCACCCAGCAATTCAGAAGCGGCGATCTGATAAATAGAATCAGCTTCTTCATATTGATTACGAGTGAATTTTTGCTGCTGGGGATCGGTAATGTTGTTAACAACTTGATTAACATAATTATCCCATTCAACTTGCTTCATATAGCGCCGTTGTTTAACTAAAGCTGCCATATCATGGGAAAGACTAGCTATTCTACCAAATTCGCCCTCGACTTGCTCAAGGTTTTGATCGGGTTTTTGCTCCCCCATAGCCGCTTGATTCTCTATATTTTCTTCAACTTTTAGATAATTTTTGGCATACAAGTTAGTATCAAATACTGTCCCCGGTTCAACGCCGAATTCTTTGCGAACTTGAGTATTAAACCATTTGATGGCTTCCACGTCTTTTCCTGAACCGGGTGTAGAAATTGTAATATCGTAGTCTGAGGTGGGATCGGCGCTCCCGACAGATTGGGCAATTAAACCGGGATAGGTGTCACGAAGAACACTAATTAATGAATCAACATACCATTGGCGAAAGTCAAAAAATTGCCACATGGTTTTCCGATCGCTACTAAATTGTTCTTTAACTTTATCCCAGCTTTTCAATTCTTTAAAAACTGATTTAATCCCTGAATAATCCTGAACAATTTGGAAGTTAGAGTCTGACCGTTTTGCATCGGATTGAGGCGGTGCTAGGATGGGTTGTTGATTAGCGACCGGTGGATGGGTTGCTGCGGGAGGCTGGGTTGCTTCTTCTACGTTATTGAGTTGCTTGGCTGCCCCCAGAGGAAGAAGCTCGAGTCCTCTGGCTTTCCGAATCCGGTTGGCGTGTTTGATTTGGTCTGGGGTGAGTTGGCGTTGAATGGTGGGAATATTGCTTTGCTGCGTTATATTTTCAGGGCGAGCGAAAAATTTGGGCTGTATTTTCGGTGTTAACCCCTGCGCCCCACCTGCAAAAATGGGGATTTCTGCGAAATTAAAGCCCTGTTTTTTCTGTATTGGCTGAGGGTTTATATCTTCGGTTTGGGGTTTCTGTGGGGCTGTAAGGGGGCTATCCATTGGGCGAATATCTGTGAGGGATTTCGCTTGAATTGCGGTGGGATTGACCGATCCTACTTGATGGGGATTCTGTTTTTTCAGTCGTACTTTCATCGTCAGACCCCATTGCTTACA
>DATNRE010000571.1:0-11536 GCA_036703685.1 Candidatus Obscuribacterales bacterium | reverse complement strand
ACCATATTTTTAACTGCTAGATTTTCTACAGCAATCACTTGGTTTTCGTTGACTATCTTGCGGGATAGTTTGTGTAGAAAATCTTCTCGGCAACGAGATATTTTAGCGTGGACTTTAGCTACTTTTAATTTAGCTTTTTGTCTACTGTTACTTCCTTTTTGTTTGCGAGATAATTTTTGTTGTTTCCGTTTTAAGTTACGTTGGTGCTTGGCAAAGTGTTTGGGGTTACTATATTTATCTCCATCACTGGTAATTGCAAAGTGGGTTAATCCTAAATCAATCCCAATTGCTTTTCCATTGGTTGATAGATTAGGCATTTCCTTACCATCATCAACCAAAACGGAAGCATAATACTTTCCATCGGGATTCTTTGAGACAGTAACGGTTTTGATTACGCCTTGAAATTCCCTGTGACGCACACAATAAACCAACCCCACTTTCCCTGGTAATTTCAGATAATCCCCTTCAAACTTGACATTTTGGGGATAACTGATTGATTGCTTACCGTGTTTAGATTTGAACCGAGGCGATCTTGTCCGTTTCTCAAAGAAGTTTTTGTAAGATACAGATAAGTTAAGAGCGACGACTTGTAGCGACTGAGAGTAGGCATCTGTTAACCAAGGATATTCCTTTTTTAACTCAGGTAACAATCCTTGAATAGCTTTCCTTGATAATCCTTTCCCTGTCGTTTTGTAGGTTTCTTGACACAAGTTCAGGGCATAATTCCAATACCAACGGCAACAGCCAAAACTTTTAGCTAAGGCGATTTGCTGTTCGATATTTGGATACATACGATACTTGTATGCTTGAAACATTGTTGTTTTTAACTATTTGATATAATCTAACATATAATTGTTAATGTTGTCGGGATTTACCGATCAAAATTAACTTGGGGGAGTCCATGTATCCCACGCTGATTTCTAGTTATTTTTTGTTTTGTGAAATTCAGCGTGGGACTTATCGCTCCCCCAAACCCCCTCGTCAGTTAAAAAGATTGGGAGGTTAAACCCTAGATCGGGTTAAGAAAACCCCACAGGTTTCTAACTGGACGCTGATAGCTTAAACTTGTTTTCTTATTTGAATCCCACGGAGGCTTGCCAAACGAAAGCCAACAACAGGAAAAATACGGGGATCACGGGCAGAATGTCAACAACCGGGCTAAAAATAGAGTAAGCTTCGGGTAACTTTGCTAACAGCAGTATTGCTTCCATGAATTAATATACCTCGGGGAAAAATTATGTGGGCGAATTTTTACACATTTTACCACGCCCGGTCATGGCAACTCACGAATTTTAAAAGTTGCCGCTCAAGCCTAATTTTGGTGATCGCCACGGTCAATTTCAGATCGGATCGCCCTGGAATGGGGGTGGCCATTGAAACCGAGGGTTGGAAAGTCTTGGGGGTTGGAGGAGAGTAAAATCAGCGAAGGGGATGGATCACCGAACTCCCTTGGGTCTGACAGGACTTACCCACAAGACCAAAGAAACCGGGTTTCTAGCCGGTGATTTGGCGGATGAAATCAAGATTTCTCGTTCAGAAACCCGGTTTCTGCGTAAGTCCTATCTGAGTCTGGACAAAGGGACTAACCACCGGTTTCAGGGCAAAAAAATCTTCATAAATTTGCTCACCCACATGATTCATCCGATTTTGTAAATCATCTAAAAATTCATGAATTCCCCTTTGCATAATTTCTTCAATAGTCAGATAATCGAGTTCAGAACGTAGCCGTCCTAACTCCCGTTCGGCGGAATTTTGCCAGGTTCCGGGGCTGGTTCCAGTGATAGATTGCAGCGATCGCTCCGCCTGTAATAAACAATATTCAATTGAACGGGGAAACTCCCGATCTAAGATTAAAAATTCCACCACCCGAGAGGGTGTAATTCGGTGTTGTTTGCGTTTGCGATACATTTCATAAGCGCTGGCAGATTTTAACAAGGCAATCCACTGAATTTCATCAATTGTTGTTCCTACATCCTGTACTGAAGGTAACAGAATATAATACTTGACATCTAAAATTCGAGAGGTTTTATCCGCCCGTTCTAATAATCTCCCCATATTGCCAAAATGCCACCCTTCATTATGGGACATCGTAGCATCCATCACCCCAGCAAACAGGTGTCCGCGCATTTTCACTTGATAGAAGAAATCCGCGAGTTGATAGGAACTATCTCCTAAAGCCGCATCTCTCACCATCATATAAAATTCATTCACCTGTTCCCACATTTCCGAGGAAATAATTTCTCGAACTGAACGGGCATTTTCCCGGGCGGCTCGCAGACAAGATAAAATAGAACTGGGATAATTACTATCAAAGGTCAAAAACCGGATGACATTTTCTGCCGTCGCTTCTCCATAGCGTTCTTTAAATAGTTCTAAGTCTCCTGTTGTAACCACAATGGGTTTCCACTGTTGTTGAACACCGGAGGGAGAATCTAATAATAAATTTTGATTAACGTCAATAAAACGCGCAATATTTTCCGCCCGTTCTACATAACGATTTAACCAATAAATAGAATCTGCAACACGACTTAACATATTAAAAATTGTTAACGGTTTACTGTTGAAGGTGATCCCTGTTCCCTGCTATAACACAGATTAAAATCCGTGAAATCCGTGAAATCCTCTTAAATCCGTGATCCAGATTTATTCACATAAAACCCAAGTATCCTTACTTCCCCCACCTTGGGAAGAATTAACCACTAATGACCCTTTTTTCATCGCCACTCGGGTCAATCCCCCCGGATGAACATAGATATTTTCACCATATAAAATATAGGGTCTTAAATCAACGTGACACCCTTCAAAAGTATCTCCGAGTAAGGTGGGAACTCGGGATAAAGATAATGTCGGTTGTGCAATATAATTTCGGGGATTTGCCTTAATTTTTTCGGCAAATTCTTGACGTTCTAATTCGGTAGATTGGGTTCCGACTAACATCCCATATCCCCCCGCTTCATTCGCCGCTTTAACGACTAATTCATCCAGATGATTTAGCACATATTCTAATTGTTTGGGTTCCCAACATAAATAGGTAGGAACATTGGATAAAATTTGTTCTTCTCCTAGATAATATTGAGTCATTTGGGGAACATAAGCATAAATCACTTTATCATCTGCAATTCCGGTTCCCAAGGCATTCGCCAGAGCAACTCGACCATTACGATAGACTTCTGTTAACCCCGGAACTCCTAACATTGATTCGGGATTAAAAACTAACGGATCAATAAAAGTATCATCAATTCTGCGATAAATTACATCCACCCGTTGTAAACCCTTGGTGGTGCGCATTTGTACATAGCCATCACTGACCACTAAATCCCGTCCTTCGACTAATTCTACCCCCATTTGTTGGGCTAAAAAGGAATGTTCAAAGTAGGCAGAATTGTACATCCCCGGAGTTAAAACCACCACCGTCGGATTATTAATATGATCTCCGACTAAATTGAGCAAAGTATCTAATAAATGACTGGGGTATTCATCAACGGGTTGAATGCCTAATTTAGCAAAAAGTTGGGGAAATGTACTTTTCATCACCCGGCGATTTTCTAAAACATAGGAAACCCCCGAAGGACAGCGTAAGTTATCTTCGAGAACATACCATTTTCCCTCTCGATCCCTAACTAAATCTGTCCCCGTAATATGACACCAAATATTTTTAGGCGGTTTTAACCCAATACAAGCCTTGAGGAAACCTTTAGAAGAAAGAATTAATTCTTCGGGAATAATTCCATCTTTGACAATTTTTTGTTCTCCATAAATATCATCAATAAATAGATTTAACGCATGAATACGCTGCTTTAATCCTCGTTCTAAATAAGACCATTCAGAAGCGGAAACAATTCTAGGAATTAAGTCAAAGGGTAATATTCTTTCCGTCCCTTGACTATCATTATAAACATTAAAGGTTGCACCCAATTTCATCATGGCTGTTTTGGCCGCTTCCTGTCGAATTTCTAAATCTCCGGGGGATAAAGAATTAATCCGATCAATTAAGGGCACTGCGTAGGGACGGGGTTGTCCTTTGGCGACAAAAAGTTCATCGTAGAATTCACCTGGATCGTAAAATTGAAATCGCACAGCCTTTTTCCCCTGTTTTTTTGAAAGTTACTTGAGATATAGGAGGTTTAGAGAACGGTTCACTGTAGCTTTTGATACTAATTTATAAAACTTTGATTGCTTCTACCACCTTTTGAGAAATAAACGGTAAAATCTCCTGATTCTGACTTTGGCTTTTTCCTTCCGTAAATACTACTAATAAATAGGGTCGAGTCGAGGGAAGTTCAATATAAGCCGCATCATGACGAACTTGGCTCGTATGTCCGGCTTTTGACCAGAGTTTTGCGGTTTTAGGTAATCCCCCTCCCAAAAATCCTGCGACTTGATTATCAGGATTTTCGGCTATATCTTTAGGGTCAAGACTGCGTTCCATTAATTTCATCATCTGACCCGAAGCAACAGAAGAAACCCCCACCCCCCCAATAATACTATGCAATAATCTGGCGGTGGCATTCGTGGTTAACATATTGCGATTTTCCATGAATTCTCCTAAAAAAATCCGTTCTCGACCGTAGGCTCCATCAGACCAAGTTTTTTGATTCACATTAATCGATTCAAATTCTGGCCAGTTAAGGGTTTGTAAATAACGATTCACCAAATTTCGTTGACTTTTCCAGGTTTCAAAGGGCCCTGGGGATAATTCCGGCCCGCTTGTGGTTCCAGTTAGGACATCTACCACTAGACTGGTGGCATCATTACTCGAGTCCATGATCATATCTCGAATGGCCCGTTCAAGTTCTGGGGTTGTCCGTAACATTCCCTTCTCTTTCCACTCAAAAACGGCCAGGAGATAGAATAACTTGACAATACTAGCCGGATAAATGCGTTCAATCCCCCGATAGTTAAATCCCCGAACCGGATATTTCCCAAATTCCTCCGGGGTTAAGGCGCCCCCGGTATTAACCGAAATCGGCGGGTCATAAACTAACCAAGTCATGGCTACCTGATTGGCGGCTAAACCTGGAAATTGGGTGCGAGTTGCATCTATAATGCCAATGCCTTGGGTTTCTAGTCGTTCATCGGAATGGAAAAAAGTCATTTCAGCTTTCAGGTGTCAGTGGTCAGGTTTTAGGTCAGGGTTACTCGTCCTCCCCTTAACCGTTAATATCGATTAATTTAATTTATGATTGCCCAACCCTTATCAGATCCGATGGAGTATTCCTGTAGAGAGAATTTAGATCTCTATGATGGAGCCGATTGCCAAACTTTAGCAACCCAAGTGGCTGCATATCGTCATTTACGTTTACTTGCTAAACAAAACAATCACAGTCATAATTCACCTAATATTTTAGTACAATTATGTGAAGATAATTATACCGCTTGGTTACGCACTGACGATCAAAATCATTTAGAGATTGCCACTCAACCCTATCTACCTTCTATTTGGTCAGAGGCTCAAATTCAAGCTATAATTCCCCAAATTATTCAGTTTACGCTGACCGCCATGGCAACCCCTAATTATTATCTTTGGGGTGGAACCATCGGCCCTAATTATGACTGTTCGGGTTTAATGCAAGCCGCATTTGCTGCCGTTGGGATTTGGATTCCTAGAGACGCCTATCAACAGGAAGCCTTTGCTCAACCCTTGGTTTTTAATCAAGAAAAATTGGATTTTTCTGCTCTTTTACCCGGGGATTTAATATTTTTTGGAACCCCAGAAAAGGCCACCCATGTTGGATTATATTTAGGAGATAAACAATATATTCATAGTTCGGGAAGTCAACACGGTCGCAATGGAATTAAAATTGATAAATTATCACTCGAAGGCGATGCGTGCATTCAGTATTACTTCAGACAATTGCGAGGAGCAGGACGAATAATTTCTAGTTATCAACCTCCTGCTTAATCATCTTTATTCGTACCTGAAAATGCAACCTACAAAACTTAAAATCAAGCCCTCGAAATCCGATAAAAAACCTCAGTTTTTAGAGGGGATTATCCAAGCGGTAAAAGATTTACTCAGCTTGGTTAAACCTTATTTAAAATGGTTAATTGTCGGAGGAACCTTATTTTTCTTAGCTGACAACTTTATAAAACATTGGCAAGAAATTTCTGAAATTAATATTACTTCAACCGGATGGATCTATTTTGGTTTAGCTCTTGTTGTCACCCTTTCTGCCCATGTTTGGTCAGCTTTTGTCTGGTTGATTATTATTAAAGAATTTAAGCAACCCATTAGACCCCGTTGGGGATTACGACTTTATTTAATTACAAATATTGCTAAATATTTGCCGGGGAATATTTGGCATTTCTATGGGCGAATTGTGGCACTGAAAGACTCTGGAATTGCCCTAGAAGCCGCGGCTTTGAGTGTATTACTCGAACCCTTAATGATGGCAGCCGCAGCGTTAGGGGTGGCGTTGATGAGTTATCATAGCCCCTACTGGATAATCCAAATTATCTGTTTAATCGCTTTAGGAATTGGGGTTCATCCTCGAATTTTAAACCCAATTCTGAAATATTTAGAAACCGCAAAATTCAAAAAACAACTCTCTAATTTTCCCCAGGAAGCATCCTGTCAATTAGACTATTATCCCTTCAAACCCCTCTTAGGAGGAGTGGGTTTTATTCTATTAAGATGGTCGGGTTTTATGTTGACCTTACTCGCCCTAACTCCCCTCAACTTAGAGCAAATTGCTATGTTATTAGGAGCCTATAGTTTTTCTTGGTTATTGGGGCTATTAATTCCGGGCGCACCCGGAGGTTTAGGGGTCTTTGAAGCCACTATTTTAGCCCTATTGAGTCAACAATTTTCCGCAGGGATTTTACTCGGTGCGATCGCATTTTACCGTTTAGTTAGTATTGTTTCTGAAACATTTGGTGCATTATTAGCAAAACTCGATCAAAGATTTTTAGATAATTCTAATTGATAGGCTTTAACTAATAAGTCAATTCCTGTAATTGCCGTGCCAACCACCACCGCATGGGCACCTAAATCCAGAGCTTTTTTAGCCATTTGGGGTGAAGCAACTCCTCCTTCACAAATTACAGGAATGGGCAATTGTTTAACCATTTGGGATAATAAATCAAAACCAGGAGGAGATTGATTTTGGGTGGCTTTTGTATACCCATATAAGGTTGTACCCACACAGTCTGCACCCGCTTCTACAGCTTCTATAGCTGCTTCCAAACTATCCACATCCGCCATCACTAATTTGCCTAATTCTTGATGGATTTTAGCAATTAAATTCTTGACGGTTTCTCCTGGGGGACGGTCTCGCAAAGTAGCATCAATGGCAATAATATCAGCCCCGGAATTAGCGATCGCCACAGCATCTTCAAATCGAGGCGTAATATACACCTCAAACCCAGGAATTTGTTGTTTCCATAGCCCAATAATCGGTTGAGAAACCCGTTGACGCACCGCTTGAACATGGGCAGGGGTATCAATTCTCACCCCTAATGCACCCTGGTTAACGGCGGCTTTAGCCATGGCTGCAATCACAATTGGATCATGGAGGGGTGAATCAATCGGCGCTTGACAGGATACAATTAATCCGTGAGTTAAGATGGAAAAAAGATCGGATTTCATGTTAGATTTATTAGGGTAGGGCTATTTTATTTTATATTGTAAACCCTAAGACGTAACCCCCTAAATTATTATGAATATCTCCTTAACTCCTGAACTTGAGCAGTTTGTTCGGTCAACGGTCGAAAACGGCAAATATTCATCGGCTTCTGAAGTCATCCTAGCGGCGTTACAATTACTAAAAGAACAGGAAATTTTAGGGGTTATAAATCCAGTTTTATCAGAGGGTAAGCAAAAATCAAACTATGAATTACTTAAAGATGCTGATTGGATCGGAGTTTCAGTTAAGTACCTAAACAAAATTAATTACAAATCCTCTACCCAGATCCGGCGTTCCCTATTCCCTATTCCCTATTCCCTATTCCCTATTCCCTATTCCCTATTCCCTATTCCCTATTCCCTATTCCCTGTTCCCTGTTCCCTGTTCCCTGTTCCCTAATTAATTATTTAGAATTAAAACGATCTATTTCTTGTTCAAATATTTCTTTAAAAATTTGGGTAGCTTGAGGTTGAATAATTTGGGAAAATCGTTGCATGGATTCTTGGATTAATTGGGGCATGACAGTAATGGTTTTTTTGCCCGTGGGTGTTTGATAAAAGTCAATCATAGTTTGTAAATCTTCTTCTGTAAAGAATTTATCATACAAAGGATAATAAACTTTTTCCATAATTTGGTTAAAATCCAGTTTTTCCATTAATCGTTGATTATATTGAGTCAGGATGCGACTCATATCTTGGTTAATTTGACTGATCATTTGTTGTTTTTTTTCTGGGGAAATCCCTGATGTTTCTGGTACAATAGATTCTAAAATGCCAGTAAATTCTTGTTGAAGTTGGGCGGATGTAATTTGGCTAACCTGTCTAAATAGTTTTTCTCCTCCGGTGAGTTCTATTAATTCCCTGATCAGTTGACGTTTACTTTCAGAAACAGATGCTTGAGATAATTCTAATTGAGGTTGAAAAGTAGATTCTGCTTTGACAGGTACCGGAAAAAATACCCCTAAAGATAAAATAGTTCCCAGTAATAAAATTCGCTTTAACAACATAAAAAACTCTCCTGATTTTTGAGATGATATTACCAAAAATGCGATAATCTTAGTGCCTGGGCGGGGATAACCTGACCCGAAGGATTTTAACCAAAGATTGAAATATATGCTATAATCTGAAATTCGTTGTGTAATTTTCATACAGAATTTTATTAGAATGGCAACTCAGCCAACTATTGCAATCTCTCACCTCGGATGCGAAAAAAATCGCATTGATACCGAACACATCTTGGGTCTATTGGTACAGGCAGGTTATCAGGTTGATTCTAACGAAGAATTAGCGGATTACGTGATTGTCAATACCTGTAGTTTTATCGAAGCCGCCCGGGAAGAATCGGTTCGCACCCTGGTAGAATTAGCCGACGCCAAAAAGAAAATAGTGATTACCGGGTGCATGGCGCAGCACTTCCAAGAACAACTCTTAGACGAACTCCCCGAAGCCGTTGCAGTGGTGGGAACCGGAGACTATCATAAGATTGTCGATGTGATCAAACGGGTGGAACAGGGAGAACGAGTTAAAGAAGTTTCCGCCGAACCCACCTATATCGCCGATGAAACCGTCCCCCGGTATCGCACCACCAGTGAAGGCGTTGCCTATCTGCGGGTAGCAGAGGGTTGTGACTATCGTTGCGCTTTTTGTATTATTCCCCACTTGCGCGGAAACCAGCGATCGCGTACTATAGAATCAATTGTTACTGAAGCCCAGCAATTGGCCGACCAAGGGGTTCAGGAAATAATCCTTATTTCTCAGATCACGACCAACTACGGACTGGATCTCTACGGTGAACCCAAACTGGCAGAATTATTAAGGGCATTAGGAAAAGTTGATATTCCCTGGATACGGATGCACTATGCCTATCCAACGGGGTTAACCCCAAAAGTAATTGCAGCAATGCAAGAGACCCCTAACGTTTTACCCTATTTAGATTTACCGCTACAACATTCACACCCCGATGTGTTACGGGCGATGAACCGTCCCTGGCAAGGGCGAGTCAACGATCAGATTATCGAAACGCTGAAAACCGCTATCCCTGATGCGGTGCTTCGTACCACATTTATTGTTGGTTTCCCAGGAGAAACTGAGGAACATTTTGAACACCTGCGGGAATTTGTACAACGCCACGAGTTTGATCACGTTGGCGTGTTTACCTTCTCTCCCGAAGAAGGAACCCCCGCTTATAAATTGCCGGATCAACTGCCACAGGGAGTTATGGATGCCCGCCGGGATGCCTTAATGGAGGTACAGCAACCGATCTCCCTCAAGCAAAATCAAAAATCGATCGCCAAGGTGGTAGACGTTCTCATTGAACAACAAAATCCCCAAACCGGAGAACTGATCGGTCGTTCTGCCCGTTTCGCCCCCGAAGTAGATGGTTTAGTCTATATTGAAGGCGATGCCCGTTTGGGTTCAATGGTGAAAGTCCAAATCACCGATGCCGATGTTTATGATCTCTATGGTTACGTCTTAGAAGAAAATGTTAGCCATTAAAAGCTGACAGTCAAGCTATTTCAGGAAATCGCCGCAAATTTTAAGGAATTTGTTGTTATATTTCTGAATGTTAAGCGTTATCCTAGAGAGAGATGGTCTATAAAGAGTCTGATTGACTAAACAACCTCACCGGTTGTGACGAAAAGTGAGTTCAGGAACTTTTGAAGACCTTGGAATATAAATAAGGTTCCAAGATGCCCGAGAGACAGCGTAACTCAACGTTTGTAGAGAGCTACGTCAAGCGTTATAGCAAAACTAATAAACCTCTGCATTGTATTACCAGTGTCTCCAATGAATAGGGCAAGGTCAGGAACCGGGCCAAAACACATAGATAGGAGAATTAATGAGTCCATCTTTTGCAAGCTTAGGAATTTCCGAAGAACGTGCTAGTTATCTGGAAACAATAGGCTTTAGCGAGCCAACCACCATTCAAGTCGAAGCAATTCCCCATATTTTGTCTGGACGGGACGTGGTGGGACTGGCTCAAACCGGGACGGGCAAAACAGCCGCCTTTTCATTGCCCATTCTGGAGCAACTGGATACAAGTGCTAAAGGCGTACAAGCGTTAATCCTGACCCCAACTCGGGAGTTAGCCATGCAGGTGAAAGAAGCGATTCGGAAAATGACCGATGATCGCAGCTTGTATGTGTTAACCGTTTATGGCGGTCAGTCCATTGACAGACAAATCCAACGGTTACAACAGGGCGTTCAGATTGTCGTTGGCACACCTGGACGGATTTTAGATTTACTCAACCGGGGAAATCTGAAATTTGACCGGATTAAGTGGTTAGTGTTGGATGAAGCCGATGAAATGTTAAGCATGGGCTTTATTCAAGATGTGGAAAAAATCCTAGAATCCGTGGCTGAAGATCGGCAAACGGCGTTTTTCTCAGCTACCATGGAGCCTTCGATTTGGAAACTGGTGAAGAAATTCCTCAAAAATCCAGTCACCATCAAAGCCGAAAACCCCAAAGCTACCCCCAAACGCATTGAACAGCGTGCTTATATGGCTCCCCGTGGGTGGTCAAAAGCCCGGGCGTTGCAACCGATTTTAGAATTAGAAGATCCCGAATCAGCGATTATTTTTGTTCGCACCAAACAGGCTGCTGCGGAGTTAACCACTTTCCTGCAAGCCGCCGGTCACAGCGTTGACGAATATCATGGCAACTTGAACCAAACCCAACGGGAACGGCTTCTGCAACGATTCCGTCGCCGTCAGGTGCGTTGGATCGTGGCCACGGATATCGCTGCCCGGGGATTAGATGTGGATCATCTCAGCCACGTGATTAACTACGATTTACCCGATAACGCGGAAAGTTATGTTCACCGGATTGGTCGTACAGGTCGCGCTGGACGCGAAGGTATCGCCATTACGCTGATTCAGCCGATTGATCGCCGGAAACTGCGGTTAATTGA
>DATNRE010000570.1:0-13341 GCA_036703685.1 Candidatus Obscuribacterales bacterium | reverse complement strand
CTAATGCCCTTTGACATATACTGACAATCAAGGGTTAGTTATTAGATTTTCTGATCACAGCGCTGGCCGATCCTCTACCACCCTGAAATTATAGATTTTGTTAGTCTAGCTTAATTGTAAGAAATTATTTGATGTTATTCTACAAATTGCTAAAAATTGTTGTGGTTTTATATATTTATTTAAAGTTTCCTATAGTTTTATTTAACTTGGCCTAATTATTGCTCACTGATCTGTCTTCGATATCCCGAAATTCCGATCAAGAAGGGGGATAATCTCTGGATTGATTTTCCCCTCCTCATTGACGGTTACACCAAATACGGGCAAATTTGGGCTAGAGTAGGGGTAATTCATGAATTACACCTACTCCCGATAGGGGTGATGCGTAAGTCCTGTCTAACTCAAGACCCAATTCACTAACATTCGCACCCCATAACCCGTGGCCCCGGCGTTATTATAACCGTTGTCTTTATCGGCCCACACCGGGCCAGCCACATCTAAATGGGCCCAGGGGGTTTTTTCCACAAATTGTTTCAGAAATAAGGTGGCTGTAATTGACCCTCCTGCCCTGGGCCCGGTATTTTTCATGTCGGCGTGGATGGCTTTTAAACCTTCAAAATATTTTTCTTCTAAGGGCATCCGCCAGAGTTTTTCCCCTGATATTTTGGAGGCGGTTTCTAACTCAATTGCCAACTGATCATCGGGACTCCATAACCCGGCAATATCATCTCCTAAAGCAATTACACAAGCGCCCGTTAAGGTGGCTAAATCAATCATCGCATCCACCCCTAATTTATCCGCAAAAACTAGGGCATCGGCTAGGGTTAATCGTCCTTCGGCGTCGGTATTATTCACTTCAATGGTTTTCCCATTAGAGGCTTTTAGGAAGTCCCCTGGGTGCATGGCGCGGCCGCTAATCATATTTTCTGTTACCGCACTAATAAAATGCACTTCTACATCGGGTTTTAACTGACCAATGGCTTTAGCTGCCCCAAAGGTGGCCCCGGCGCCGCCCATATCGACTTTCATCATTTCAATGCCGCTACCACTGGGTTTAATATTCAACCCACCGGAATCAAAGGTTAAGCCTTTTCCAATAATAGCTAATTTGCGCCGGGGAGTGACTGAGGGACGATAGATTAAATGGATAAATTTAGGGGGTAAATCCGAGGCTTGGGCAACGCCTAAAAAAGCCCCCATCCCCAATTTTTCGCAATCTTCTTTTTCTAAAATATTCAATTCTAACCCGTATTCTTGGGCTAGGGATTGAGCCATTTCTGCCATGGTAATGGGGGTGACTTCATTGGCGGGGGCGGCGACTAATTCCCGGGCTAAAATGACCCCAGAACAAATTTTTTGGGCGCGGGTAATAGCGGATTCTGTGCCGGGTAAACCTAACAATTCAATCTGTTCAATACCGTGACCTTTTTCGTCGGGTTCTGACTTAAATCGAGTATCTTGATGGAGGGATAATTCTAGGCCTTCGGTAATAGCTTGGGCGGTGGTTTCTGGGGTTTCAAAAATAGGTAAGCTCACCCCAAGAGTTTTGCCTTTGAGGGATTTTGCGGTTTTGGCAATACTGGCGGCGGCGCGGCGTAAGCTGTCTAATTTTAGGGTATCGGATTGACCTAAACCGACTAAAATTACTTTGCGAATCGGGCTATTTCCCCCCACACGAGTTGAAATATTGCTATCTGCTTTTCCCTTAAATTCGGTTTCTGCAATCAGTTCTTTTAAAGTTCCGGCAAGTTGATCATCTAGGGTGGCTAAGTCTGCGGTTAATTCTATCTGATCTTCAAATAAACCCAGGGCGAGGATATCTCCTGACCAGTTTAAAAAGGATGTGTTAGTGGCTTTAAATTCCATGGTTGTTTGTATTTGAGTGACTATAAAAAGTATAAACCTTTTTTGAGTTCAGGAATTAAGGAAAATTTCAGGATGTGACTCTGTTAATCTATGGCTTGAAAAGTTTTAATTCGGTGATGGTGAAATATCATTTTAGGACTTACGCTAAGAAACCGGGTTTCTAGGAAAAATATGAAAGTTTCTCGCTAAAGATCTAAAAAGAAACCAGGTTTCTGACCTATAGTGCGTCAGTCCTGATTTATTTTGTCCAGGTTTCTTGCCATAAATTTCCCCCCACTTCGACTCCACCTAGGGAACTGGTGGCTTCTAAAATTATATGATTTCCTGCTTTTAATTGCAAGTGAATTTTTCCTTGCATGGTATCTCGACAACGAAAGATTAATCCATCTTTAGTTGGTGCTCTTAATAAAGTTCCGGGGTGTGCGGTGGTGGCGGTTAAACAAACTTCATAGTGTTGATTTTTAGCTGACATTTGCCATTTTCCCCAGGGTTCAATTTGCCAACTCACTTCTGAATTCCAGGGGACAAATTCATAGAATTTTCCCTGATAATGAATGCCAATTAAAGCTACGGATTCTGACCAGAATAACACATCTCGAATGCCGCCTCCGGCCGTTAATGCTAAATCTGTTTCTTGGTCAAAACTATTACAATTAACCCAAAACCATTGTTTAGGAAAACTCCCACCCCAATTTTTTTCGCCATAGGCGGGGGCGTTTTCAAACTCATAAATTCTGCCATTCCAATCAATCCAACCCGTGGCTAAACCATGGGCCATTAAAATTTGCCATCCGGGTTCAAATATTTGTAAAAAAGACAACCATCCGGCGGTTGATTGTTGCGGTTGATGGGAATTTCCCCAACCATAAATCGGTTGAATAGTATAGTGCCAATTGCAATATTGGGATGTACCGGGATCGGCTAATTTTCCTTGATGTAAGGTGGCTGTTCCTTGATAGCCTTGTTGAATCGAATTTTCAAAAATTGCGGGTTCTAAATAGCTAGGAGTGGCGGTTAAATCGGTTTTTCCCCAGTGTCCTAAACCGAGTTTATTGGAGGTTGCCCAAAAGGTTTTGACGTCGGGAAAGGTGCGACACAAATATCCATCATCGGGCCCTAAAATCTGCGCTCCTCCGCCACTTTGGGGTTGATTTCCAATGGGATCTTCGATAGAATACATGAAGGCGAAGGTCTGTTTTTCTTGGGGTAATGTGACTCGATAGTACCACCCTTCAAAAAAACGGCAATCGCTACCATCCCAATGATACCCACTATGGGGGGTTTGTAAAGGGTTTTGTTCAGGATTAAAATTAAACATCAAAGTTATAAAATAAACAATCTAAACCTATTTAAAATTATCATAAAAATTAAAATCGTAGTGAGTCCTTCAGGACTCTCTTAAATATTGGATTAAGATAGCCCTAAAAGGCTTACCACGTTTGTAGTGAGTCCTTCAGGACTCTCTTAGATATTGGATTAAGATAGCCCTAAAGGGCTTACTACGGTTTGTAGTGAGTCCTTCAGGACTCTCTATCAATTGCCTCTGGAGGCTTTAACATTGGGGACAGCAGAGCCATAATTGACTCGACAACCCAAATTAAATAAACTAGAACTACATTCTAACGGGACAACTTGATCTCCTAATAGGGCACTACAACTAATATAATTATCATTATTCGTATCTTTCAAAACACATTCAATGGGTCTAGCTCCAGAGCTTTTAGTCCACATTTTCATACCCATTTCCGCTACAAAATGTTGATAGAAAAAGGCAAAAATTCCTACTCCTAAAACTACAATTCCCACTAAGCTAATTCTGATTATCCAATTACTCAGAATTTTACCGATAAACCCTTTAATACTGTCTAGTATTGATGTCGTCATCGAGGTGGGTGTCTCCGTCGGTTGATTGTCTGTCATAATATCTTTCCTTTAAGATAATTGCTGCTGAGGTTAAGCCCAATTTAAGGTTAACGCCCAGGGTCTTACTTCTATATTTTAACTGAATTTACTAAAAATTAGATTTGATTAGGCTAAATTTCCCTGAAGGTTTAAGGTAAGGGAAAATATAGGACGCGCAGATATCATAACAAATTTTCTATTTTTCGCTAGGGGTGAAGTCTTGTCGTCCTCAATAAAACTTTTCTATTCTGTTTGAATTTGTGTCAATAAATTATAAAAAGGTTGCCAATTATCCTCAAGGGTAATTTGTTCCCAGACTGCTTCAATTTCAGGACGAATAATCATAACTTGAGGATTATAATAGTTTAATCGTTGTTTAATTTGCTCTAATTCAGGATAGGATAGGGTTTGTAAATGATGATAATATTGTTGTCTCCAAGTGTCTAAATGTTCCATGGGTTCAGCATCTTTTAAAATATTCTGGGGTTGGTCTTGCCATTGCTGACAAAATTGTTCTCGCAGTTGGATAAAAAAGTCGGGATAACTCACTCGATTATTTTTGAGTAAATTAATCGTAATTTGTAATAATTCCTCTGCTTCTGGCGTGGGAAGTTGGGCAAAACCTAAACGATTAATCATCCGTTGACGATAGAATTCTTGATAATACTGTTGAAAAGGGTCTAAGGCTTTTTTGAGGTCTTCTAAAGGTATCACTAAGGATAACGGTTTTTGCAATAATTCTAGGTTTCCTTCACAAATAAAGGGTTGATTTCCATAACAATATAACTTTCCATAATCAAAATAGGCGGCGGTGAATTGCAGGTTATAATCGGGCATAAAGGCGTAGGGGCCATAGTCGAAACTTTCCCCGGTAATGGACATATTATCGGTATTTAAAACCCCGTGACAAAACCCGGAAGCCATCCACTGGGCAGCTAATTCGGCGACTCTTTTCACCAGTTCGGCGTAAAATAAAATATAGCGATCGCTGTCTAATTTTATGCTAGAATAATAGTAGGTAATCACGTGATCTAACAGAATTTCGATTAGATCTTTTCGTTTAAAATAGTGTAACCGTTCAAAGGTTCCGAAGCGAATATGGGAGCGACTAAACCGGATCATCACGGAAGAACGGGTGGGGGAAGGTTCATCTCCTCGCCACAGTTGTTCCCCAGTTTCAATTAAGCTTAAACATCGAGAGGTTTTGACCCGCATTCGATGTAACATTTCGGCGGCTAAAACTTCCCGCACGCCTCCTTTTAAGGTTAATCTACCGTCGGCATTTCGAGAGTAGGGAGTTCTTCCCGATCCCTTTGTCCCAAAATCATACAATTCCCCGTCTATTCCCCGGGTTTGACCATACAAAAACCCCCGTCCATCCCCCAAATAGGGGTTATATTCTCGAAACTGATAGCCGTGGTAACGCATGGCTATCAGGGGGCGCACGGCTTCAAATTTGCCAAAGGCTTCGATAAAATGGCCGTCGGTAACGGTTTCGGGGTTGAGTCCCAACTGGGTTAATACGGCATCATTGCGGAACCGGAGTCGGTGCATCGGGAACTCCGCCGCCGTAACAATATCGGCATATTCACCGCCTAACGCCTCAAATGCGGGTTCATAGTCGAGGTGCAAGAACGGATTAGACATAAAATCCCCAATGATAGTCTATTGACAATATTACCCCTATTTTGAAAAATTGTCAATTTCTGAGGTAAAAAAATCCCTGATCGGGTATCAATCATGAAAGAATAAATGGTATTATTTTTGATGTGGATATCGATACTTTTCAATCAACTGATTCAATGGGAGGAAAACAAATGACGGAATTAATTAAGGTTATTCAAACGGGGGATATTGATCAGGTTAAAATAGCTTTAAGTCAAAACCCAGAAATCAATGCTCAAAATGAACAGGGAAATACGGGGTTAATTGCCGCAATTACTTTAGGCAAAAAAGAGATGACTCAGCTATTATTAGAAGCGGGAGCAGATGTTAATAAACCTGATAATGATTACTGGACTCCTTTGATGGAAGCGGCGGCAAGTGGTTACTTAGAAATCACGCAGTTATTATTAGATGCGGGGGCGGATATTCAGGCTCAAACTAATTTTGGATTAACGGCATTGATGGCGGCAGCTGGAAGCGGACATAAACCAATTGTGGAGTTATTATTAAACCGTGGCGCAGATTTAACTGTGAAAGATAAAAATAGTTGGACGGCTTTAATTTGGGCATCTTCGGAGAAACATACGGAGGTTGTGGAGTTGATTAAAAAATATCGAGATCAGCATTAATTTTTTGAGGGATTTAATTTAACCCCAAAGACACTAAGACACAAGGAAATGGAAGGGTTAATCACTTTTTACTTATGCCGACTACACCCGAAAGTTTGCAAAAATTTGTTGATTATTGTCAACAGTATATTACTGGGGATGAAAGGGCACAGGCACAAATCTTTTTAGATCGTTTGTTTCAGGCTTTTGGATATGAAGGGGCATTACAAGCGGGTGCAACTTTTGAACAAAGAATTGAGCAAGCCGGGAAATCAGAAAACATGGGGTTTGCTGATTTATTGTGGAAAAATCGGGTTTTAATTGAGATGAAAAAACGGGGGCGTGATTTGCGCGATCGCAATTATCGTACTCAGGCAGAATGCTGTTATATTAGCATGAAAAAAAGCGATCGCCCTCGTTATGTTATTTTATGCAATTTTGATGAATTTCATATTTATGATTTTGATAATCAACCGGACAATCCTGTTGATATTATAGCGTTAGAAGATTTACCCAGACGCATTCGGGCTTTTAGTTTTCTGGATGCGAAAAATCTCCGCCCCCAGTTTAAAAATAATCAAGTTGAAATTACAGAAAAAGCAGCGAGACGGTTAGGAGATGTTTTACATTCTTTATTAGAAAGAGGTGAAAGAAATAATTTCAGAAAATACACTCCCCTCCAAGCACAACACTTTGTTTTACAGTGTATTTTATCGATGTATGCCGAAGATATTGGTTTACTTCCTCCGGCAATGTTTACCCGTTGTTTACAAGATTGTCTGGAAAATCAAGATAATTGCTATGATATTTTAGGTGGACTGTTTCAAGCAATGAATCAACCTGGGGTTGTCCTTGATGGACGCTATGCAGGGATAGAATATATTAATAGTAGATTATTAGATGAATTCCATCCCATTCAGTTAGAATATGGGGAGTTAAATCTATTATTGGCTTGTGCGGGTCAAGATTGGAGTAAAGTTCGTCCTTCTATTTTTGGAAATTTGTTTGAAGGAGTTTTGACCTATACGGATAAAACCAAGAATAAATCACAACAACAACGTCACGCCCATGGCATTCATTTTACCTCGGAAGCTGATATTAGAAGTATTGTATTACCGACCATTCGGGAATATTGGTCAGATAGAATTAGTCAGGCAAATACCTTAAAGGGGTTACAACTATTATATCATGAATTAATTAATTATAAAATTCTTGATCCTGCCTGTGGTTCGGGGAATTTTCTCTATGTAGCCTATCAGGAGTTAAAATATATTGAAAAAATACTCTTGGAAAAAATAGCTAATTTTGAGGATATTTCTGGCTATACTCAAAAGGTCAGTCCGCAACAATTTTATGGCATGGATATTAATGCCTTTGCTGTGGAATTGGCGAAAGTTACGTTAATGATTGGCAGAAAAATTGCTATTAATCAATTAGGGTTAAATGAGTCCTGTTTACCCCTAGATACGTTAGAGCAAAATATCATTTGTGCGGATGCTTTGTTTACCAATTGGGTGCAAGCGGACGTGATTATTGGAAATCCGCCGTTTTTGGGGAGTAAACACATTACTTAACCTTAGGAGATGAATATGTTAATCAACTATTTAAGCGTTTTCCAGACATTAGAGATGTTGATTTTTGCGCCTATTGGTTTAGGTTAACCCATGATCATTTAGGGGATAGAGGAAGATCGGGTTTAGTGGCGACTAATTCTATTAGTCAAGGCAAAAGTCGGGCGGTTTCTTTAGATTATATTACTGAAAATGGCGGTTATATTTATCAGGCTATTTCTTCTCAGGAATGGTCGGGAGATGCTAAAGTTCATGTTAGTATTGTGAATTGGTCGAAAGAAAAAACTCATCATTCTATTTTAGATGGACAAGAAGTTACTTTGATTAATTCTTCCTTACAGTCCACGGTGAAAGTTTCCCAGGCGGTGAGACTGAAGGCAAATTTAAACCAATGTTTTCAAGGTGTCATTCCTTTGGGCATGGGTTTTATTATTACGGCAGAAATTGCTCAAGAATGGATAAATAGAGATCCAAATAATCGAGTTATTTTAAAGTTGTTTTCCATGGGGGCAAATTTAGCTCAAAAACCTTTAGGAAAACCGGAAAGATGGATTATTGATTTTAATGAAATGACCTTAGAAGACTGTCATCAGTATCCGTTACCGTTTGAGCAAATTAAAAATTATGTTAAACTAGAAAGATTGAATAATCGAGCTAAAAAAGCTCGGGAATATTGGTGGCAGTTTTTCGCAACTCGACCGGGAATGAGAGCGGCGATCGCTAATTTATCTTATTATTTAACAGTGCCTCGATTATCAAAATGGGCGATTTTTCTTCCGGCATCTGTTGAATGGTTAGCGGGAGATCAATCGGTAGTCGTCGCCACGGAAGACTATTATATCTTAGGAATTTTGTTATCTGATACCCATAGAATTTGGGTGAAAGCACAAAGTTCAACCTTAAAAGGGGATACCAGATATACCCACACCACTTGTTTTGAAACCTTCCCCTTTCCTCAAACCCCTAGAAAAAATACAATTGAAAATATTAGGGAAATTACAATCGAGTTACATGAATATCGCAGTCAAGAAATGATTAAAAAAGGCTGGGGCATGACTCAACTCTATAATAAATATTACCATGAACCTGCATCAAAACTGTATAAATTTCATCGAAAACTCGATCAGTTAGTCAGGGAAGCCTATCATTTTAAATCCCAGGATAATATTTTAGAAAAACTGTTAGAATTAAATCAGGAATGTGCCAGAAAAGAAAGTCGGGGAGAGGTTGTTATGGGTGCTGTTGCTCGTTGATTTTTGCAGTCAGCACTAAGACACTAAGACACTAAGGGTGATCAGGATGATTTTGAAATTGATTTATGAACATTACTTCAACTTGAATTAAAGGCTGTTTAGACATCTTCAATTCCTTCCCAAAGTTGAGCAACTGGAATAGTTGTGGTAGGGGCAATTCATGAATTGCCCCTACCACAAGGATTAAATTTCAAAAAATATTACAACTTAAATAGGATTGCTATAATCAAATTTAAGCTAATTGTGATCAAAAAGTTGCTGGTTTAATTATATTTTTTAGACTTAAACTTAATAAATAAGCAAACCCCGCGACTAAAATAATTGTTGCACCGGAGGTTAAGTTAAAAAAGTAAGAAATTCCTAAGCCTAGAGTTGTAAAAACTATTCCTAAAATACTTGAAAATACCATCATTTGTTTTAAGTCTTTAACAAATTGTCCTGAAATTGCTGCGGGAATAGTTAATAGGGCAATCACCAGAATTAAACCGACCACTTTCATCACCATAACAACGGTTAAAGCGATCGCCACGATTAACATTAGATAAAGTTGATCTACGGGTAAATTCCGAGTTTCGGCAAAAACCGGATCAAAAGAAATAGCAACTAACTCTTTATAAAATAAAAAAATCATCACCCCAATTACCATATTTAAAATTAACATGAGAATTAAATCCGATGGGGGGACGGTCAGAATACTGCCAAATAAATAACTCATTAAATCCACTTTATAACCCGGAGTTAAATCAATAAAAATAATCCCAATTGCCATGCCGATCGCCCACATTACCCCAATAATTGTATCTGCCCGTTGTTGGGTTTTGCGATAGACTAACCCCATGCCCAGGGCAGAAAATACAGAAAATACCATCGCCCCCAACACCGGACTAAAGTTAAAAAAGTAACCCATACCAATACCTCCATAGGCAGCATGGGCAATGCCTCCACTAATAAAAACAATCCGATTCACAACAATAAATGTTCCGATCATGCCACAGGCAATACTGACTAAAAATCCAGCAATTAAAGCATTTCGCATGAATTCAAATTCAAATAATTTAATCAATTCTGTTAGCATAATTTTGATCATATCAAAGGTAAAATTTGCGGATAATTTCTATAGAAAGTCGGGGTAATTCAGGAATTGCCCCGACATGGAGTTTTTCAACCTTTTATTTTTTCATCTTGATTTTATAGGGGGAATTTTTAGCCCGATTTATTCGAGATTGAACAATAAGAAACAGCCCAATTAATCCTAACCCAAGGGTCATTCCCGGTTCTGGAACACTGGTATTTGTATTCAAGGGATTATTGGGTTTATTTAACTGTTCTTTCCCGTCTTCTATCTTACGATTAAATCGATCCTTAGAAGCTTCTGCGGCTTTCAGAGCTTGACGTTGTTCATCATTGACTAGAACAATCATCGACGAATAGGGGGTAACAATATTATAGGTTTTTGCGATCGCATGAATCCCATCTAAGTCCGCCAATTGTTGTTCCGGGTTTTTCTGACTTAACCCCCGCACTAATAATCGCGCTGCCATGGGTTCAAAACCTGTTACTTCCGTAGTTTTTTCCGTCGTTTTTTCCATAAACCAACCATAGCCATCCGACACCGTTAAAACCTGGGGTTTTTCTGAATTTTTGTCGGATTTGGGTTGAGTTGAAACTGCTAATTTTTGGGTTAATTGTTCCGTCGTTGCCACGCGCTTCATCACTTCAGAAATATCGGTGGAAACCCCGCCTCCATTCTGTTGAATCATCTTTAAAGTCCCATCTTCATACGCAGGTGCCAGGGAACCTAAATGAACAATCCACAGGGGAATTGCAAGCTGAGGAACCCCGGTTTTATCTTCCGATAACTCATAACTTCCCTCATCACTAATTAAGACAATACCATCGTAGGTTTGATTACCTCGCAACTGGATAAACTGACGCAACATTTCCTTAATTTGTAGGGTTCCATAAAAGACTTTTTGATTCGTCTGAAACTGAGTTAAATTATTAAAAAATTCTGGTTTATTTCCCTTTGTTGCTGTTACATATAAATCCGCTTGATTTTGGGGAATAATATTTTGCTTTAACCAGTTTAAGGTTTTTGCTAATTCCTGTTTATGGTTTTCCATACTGCGAGAGGTATCCAAAATAATCGCAAATCGTTTATTTTGGGGGAGAATATAATCTTTTTCCGCTAAGGGTTTAGCAGTAATTTTGTAATCTGCTAAGGTGACTTGATGGGATTTAATTAGTTGTTGAGCCGCAGGTAAACCAGCCTCTAACCAATCCTTTTCAAAGCCTTTAACTAATTTTTTATTTCTGATTCGTTCTGTGGTTTTTGTCCAAAAAATATTACGTTTTTCTCCTAATTTAGGTAAGGGCCATTGATTACCTTGACCCATAACTTTATAGGTTAACCACAGATGCAATTCTGCGGGAGGATTAGAATTATTTCTATTCCAAGAAACTGATTTAGGCGGAATGGGAAAGGCACGCAGTCGGTAATGTTGGGTTCCCACTTGTTCTAATAATGCCGGGTCAACGGGACGTTCCCTTCTAACCTGAGAATTATACACTTTTTGCGCCGCCCCCCGGGGAGAAACCGTAAAGGGAAAACGGGTAGCTTTATTATTCGTATCTCCCAACCAGATACCTGTAATGGCGGCGGTTTCAGGTAAGGTGAAAGAGTAAAAAATTTCCTCTACATCGTTGGTTTGATTTTGATAAACTTCGTGGATTTCTACCTCTCCCCAGTCCCCCTGTTCTTGAACAGTAACTTCTTGTTTGGCTAACCAAACTTTTTTCTGATTAATATTCAATAAACCTGCTTTAGCATCATCTAAAATAACTGTGGATTTCAGCGCGTGTTGAATCGCTAGACGTTCTCCTTTTTCAATCGGAGTATCAAAAAAATCAGCATAGAGTTTTTCGGCTTTATCGGCATCTTTCTCTAAATCTCCCTGATAGAGAAAGGGTGAGATCAGTTGATTATAACTATTTTGAATCCCATCAAGGAAAGGTTGAGGTAAATTAAAGACATTTTTATACATGGCTTCCATAGAATTACTATCTTTGACGGCTCCCAAATAACGATAGGGGGATAAATAGGCATTGACTAATCCTTGGCGAATTGATTCAGATTGGGCTAATAATTCTTGTTTTTGAGGTTCGGTTTGGGGAATATTTTCTAACTTTTGAAAAGCTAAAACTTGAGGTTGATGGAGAAAACTAATTAATAATACGCTCCAAATTGTCACCACACCTAATGAAATTTGGATGGTACGAATCCGACCATATTGGGCGGAAAAATTTCGTAAAATTCGTTGTCCTGAGTGAACATAAAGGGCAACTAAAGCCGAAGGCATTCCTAAAAATAGTGTGGCTGTTGCGGCGTAAAGAATGGTGATCAAAACAAAACCCAATAAGAAATGATTAGTTAAATCCCACCACAAAGAATATAACCACTGAAATGAAAAAAACTGTCTTAACAGAACTACAGCGGCCGGAACTGCATAATAAAGTAGAACTATTCCTAAATAAAATCCTACTAATAACATTAGGCTATGGACAGCTAATTGTATTCCCGATAAAATTCGAGAGGTTTTATGTTGTTTTTGTCCTAAATATCCCCAGATTAATTCTACAAAAAATGCCCCGATACAAATTAAAATAGTGCTTAATACAAAACGACTGGCGGGGGTCATTTCCCGCAGAATAAATAATCGCACTAGACAGAATAGAAATAGTGGTGCTTCCACACCATAAAATAACCGGATTAACTCTACGGGTCTTTGACGAAAATGCCGACTTGCAATTATAACGCAAACGGTGGGAACTGCAATTAAAGCTAGTATGGTTAAGGTAAATTCTAGTTCTATTTGTCCTGCAAAGGTGGCTAAAACTAGGAAAATTGCTAGAAAGGGTAAAATCCAAATATAAACAACGGTCAGGAAGGTGATATTCCACAACCAAAAGATTAATTGAAATCCAGAATGAATGGTTTTAGTTATATTCATATTGCTTGATTAAGCTGTGTATGAAGTTAGAGATTAGAACGAAAACTATCGCACCCACTTAGTCTTCGAGTTTAACGATCTACAATTGAGTGAGCAACGATTACTTAATTGTAGAGATATAAATTTACAATTTGTTATCTAGCGGTACGCATTACAGTTAGGACACCTCTAAATCCCTAAATCCCTATTCCCTGTTCCCTGTTCCCTGTTCCCCCTAATAAAAAAGCTCAGGTATTTCTACCTAAGCTTTTTTATTTAGATCAAATCGGGGAGATCCTCGCCGTCAATCTTAATTAGAATGGTGAAAAAGCAGTTTAGTAGCGACCACGACCACCGCCACCGCCACCGCCATAACCGCCACCGCGATTACCGCCGCCGCCATAAGATCCCCGATCTCCTCGGTCTTCTTTAGGTTTGGCTTTGTTCACTTTCAGACCCCGACCCATCCATTCCGCACCATCAAGTGCTT
>DATNRE010000569.1:0-14062 GCA_036703685.1 Candidatus Obscuribacterales bacterium | reverse complement strand
GATCATAAATTAGGCGATTTACGAATTACTGAGTAATGGTGACTTTAACTTGTAAATTAGTTAAACTCGCAGCTTTTTTGCTGGAAGTTTCATCTAATTTTACTCTATCTTCGATAACTCTGGCATCAATATTTGTGGTCGGATCAATCTCCAAGGCACTTTGTTTTTTGACTCTTAACCCAACTTCTTCCACGGTACCTTTTAACGGTTGGAGTAACGCATCCGCCGTAATTGTTGCGGTTTGTCCCGAATGTATTTTGGGAATATCACTATCATAAACTTCAGCAACGGCATACATTTGTTCGGTTTGTCCCAATTCAATAATACCTGCTGAAGAAATGAGTTCTCCGGCGTGGGTATTCACCTCAATGACTCGGAAAGACCCGCCATTGCTCATCTCTGCGGGCGATCGCACATAGGCTTGTTCTAAATTAGCTTCGGCTTGTTTAACAGAGGCTTGCGCCTTGGTTAACTCACTTTTAGCCAACTGCACATCAACCGGACGGACTTCACTCACCGCCGTTAAAGTAGCTTGGGCTTCAGCAATTTGTTGATCCACAGTGGCGATGGTGCGGCTAAGGTTAGCTTGGGCTTCTCGAATTTGTTCAGCGCGGCTGCTAATGGTTTCGTTAAGGTTCGCTTGGGCTTCCTGTAAGCGTTTGCGACTGGTTTCCGCCTGCAAACATTGATTGTCGCGATCTTGGGCAGATACGGCCCCATCCTGATATAAATTGTCGTAGCGTTGACAATTGGTTTCCGCGTTGTTGAGTTCCGCTTGAATGCGGTCTAGGGTGGCTTTTTGGGCGCTGCGTTCTCCCCGGAGTTGGGCCTCGAGGGTGGCAATAGTGGCTTTTTGGGTGAAAATTTGCCCCTCTAATTCCGCTTGGTTGCCCTGAAAGCGGGCTTTTTGGGCTTGAATATCCCCCAGCTTTGCCCCCGCTTGGACTTGTTCTAAACGAGCCCCGGCAACTTGTACTTCAGTTTCAGCCTGTTCTAGGGCTGCTTGTAGCCGATCGCGACTCTCCAAAATGGCGATCACCTGTCCAGGTTTTACCCAGTCTCCCTCTTTTACCAACAGTTGATCAACCCGACTTCCCTGACTGGACTGGGGGGCAGATAGTTGAATAATTTCTCCCTGGGGTTCTAACCAACCCAGGGCGGTAACGGTTTTGACTTCTGGAACCACGGTTTCCGGTAGGGCCACGGGTTCGGCGGGACTGGGACGATATCGCCAGAAGGTATAGGCCGTTAAACCACTGATAGCTAAGGTCGTTACTATCATCAAAATCCCCGGATGAGGGAGTTTCGGGGATAAAAGTTTACCGACTGTTGCTTGGCGTGCCATAATTTTTCCTCCCGCCCTTCATACTAAACTGTTTAGTTTAGTATATCATAAAAAAATCCCGTTGTTGCGCTTGAGCGCAGATCATAAGAATCCCGTTGTTATGATCTGGCGCTCCAAGATGGGCTAAAGCCCAACAACGGGGTATGAGAGTTTAAGAATCTGCTATTTCTGGGGTGATATTACGATTAGCGGTTCTAACTTCTAGGGTGACATCTCCTAATTTTCGTTGTTCCCCATCATGGAGTTCTTGTTTGAGAATTTTCATTCCTCGTTCCTTCATTTCTTCGTCAAATTCCATAATAATTTTTTCTCCTTCGGTGTAGATTTTGGCTGTAATAGGGGGATAGCCTTGACTTTTTCTCAGGTAAATATGGTTGTTTTCTGAACTGCCTAATAAAATCGGTTCCGCGCCTAAATTGATCTTCGTTTGTTCGTTGGGTGTCCAAGAAACAATTAACCAAGATTCCCGACTGAATTGTTCAATTAAAGCAATCATTAAACCGATAAAAAATCCAATAATTGCCGCCCCAATTAATCGCCCCACTAAATCACCCGATACCGCCGAAATCATCAGAAATCCAATAGCTCCGGCTGTTCCACCGATTGTCCCACCCTGCACCGCCCGCCCCCATTGCAAGTTTGGAACAAAGAAAGACATTCCTCCCCCGACCACCGAACCCAAAATTGCCCAACCGATAATTCTGCCCCCAATGGCCAGAATCGGAATGCCCGCCAAGGGAATAAATAACAGTTGACCCACGCCTCCGGCTACCAGTCCCGCCATTAAACCTCCGATAACACCTATGGTCGCCTGTTGGGGAGTCAGAAGACGGCGACGGAGGTAATAGTTTTGGCCAGCAATGAGGGCCAAGGATGTACCCAGGGCTAACAGGGCTGTCCATCCGCCGATGCGCAGCAGGGAGTACACAACCCCATAATTCCCCGTGGGGCCAGATTCGACTAATTGACTGCCATATAGGGCTTTTTCTGCCTGTCGGAAGGCTTGATCAAAGTCGCCGGAGTTCACATAAAAAACCCGGTCAGGTTATTATCGGTTAAATTAGCAGCAGCTTGAATATTACTCCCAAAGCCAAATACCGCTAAACGATTTTCCGATAAATCTTGCCGTTGGACAAAGGCTTGAGCCGCGGTTTTGACTTCTCGGAGTTTGCCATCATCATTCATACTGCCAGAAGTATCAATTAAGAGCACAATTGCTAAGGGAGATTGATCAACTTTGGGGGAAATTTTTGTTAATTGTAATAGGGGTTCACCCAATAATGTAGCAGCACCCAAACAACCCATCGCTCCATACAAACCAAACAGTACAGGTTTGCTCAGTTTTTGTCGGAGTTGTCCAAAAAAGTTGCTCATAATTTTGTTTTTTTGTATAATTAAAATTAACATTTAACGATTAACTTTTACATTAATAACCGTTAGATTAGATTAGATGCGCGGTGGCACGTCTCTACGTTCTCAGGATTGCTACAAGAACCCGACAATAAGTTCCAGAAAAAACTTTTCATTGCCAAGGGTAGATTATCGGCTAGAATTACTAGAATATAGGGGATTGTAGGAGGAATTTCGATTAAATGTATTAGGCTGAATCGCTTTTTTCTGGTGGTTTCAAGATAAACTCATTTCTAAATCCCCCATCTATTTTTTATGAACGCAGTAGAACAGACCGAAAACCCCCAATTGGATAGTATGTGCGAGAAAGCCGAACAAATTTTTGAAGGGGCACTGCAAGAATTTTTGGTGCATGGGTATGCGGGCACCAGTATGGATCGGGTGGCTGCATCGGCGGGAGTATCAAAGGCAACGGTTTATAATCATTTTGGGGACAAGGAAGGGTTATTTATTGCCCTAGTTCGGCGGCTGGCCCAGAAAAAATATCAAATTATGGCGGAGTCCCACAACGCCGAATTGATGGAAGCTGAACCGGGGGTGGTGGTGCGCCAAATTGCTAATACTATCTTAGACAATTCCCTTGATGATCAGCAACATTTGGCCTTTGTGCGTTTAGTGATTGGGGAGTCGGGGCGATTTCCCGAGTTGGCGAAAACCTTTGTGCATCATTTGGGAAAGCCCGGAATTGAAGTTTTAACAGAATATCTCACAACTCAGTGCTATATTGCTATTCGTGATCCCGAAGCGATGGCACGGGTAATCATTGGAACCCTGGCCCATTATGTGTTAATGCAAGAAATTATGCAAGGTAAGGAAATTGTGCCGATGGAACGGGATAGAATTATTGATACTTTGGTGGATCTAGTAGAACACCACCCGAAACGTGATATTTAGTGTTTTATGACCTCATCTGCTGTGCGACTTTTAATCATTGATGATGACCCTATTTTTCGCATGGGGTTACTGAGTGCATTAGAGCCGTTTTCTGATTTAGAAGTGGTTGCAGAGGTCGGGAGTTTAGAAAGTGCCTTCAGGGTTTTAGAAACTGAGACTCATTCGGAGGAGCAGAAACCCGTTGATTTAATTATTTTGGAACTGGGGTTAAAAATCCCAGAAAATCCGGGGGTTAAGACCCATCCGATTTTAGATTTTTGTCAACAGTTAAAAACTCAATATCCTCAAATTCCGATTCTATTATTAACGAGGGTTTTAACTCCCCATTTATTACTAACGGCGCAAAAAATTGGGGTAGATGGTTATTGTAATAAGGGGATTCCGGTCAGAGAATTAATTATTGTGATTAATCAATTGGTGGCGGGAGAACGCTATTGGTTAGAATCTTTGGTGGCTTTGAATCGAGAACCAGTTGTGGGGATTGTCTCTCGCAAAACCGGTTCATTGTTGGGTAAAATTCAAGGGTTTTTAGTTCAACCCGGACTGCGACAAATTGAACAGGCGATCGGGGAAGTTAACCAAGAGATTAAACGGAATATAGAAGAATTTAATCAACAGGATACTATCACGATTATTAATAAGTTAATTCTGACGGGAAAGCGGCGGGAACTTTTAACAGCCCGTTGGATTGTTAGTCAACTTTCATCGGCGCCAACCGCACCCAGTCTTGAGGCGTCTTCTCCTGTTTCTCAGGATAATTTTGATGCCGATAATTATGAACCTCTAACCCAGTATCAAAATAGTGCTTTAGTTATTAATTCTAATCCTACCAATAAGGAAAGTTCGGAAATTGTTACTAATAATTTAAAGTCAGTTTTATTTGATAAAACAGTCATAAAATTGCAATCGGGATTAATCAATTTAACCGGAATGCCTTTAGAAATTGATATTCTCCGCCTATCTAAAAAACGAGAATTGTTGTATGTTTTGTTAAAACAGTTAGAAAATCTATTAGATGAATTAATATTATCCGATATTAAATATGAACAACTGGCTGAAAAAATGCCGAGTTTAATTGCCGAGTTTTGGCAATCTGCAACCCTGGATTTTTTTGGGAAATATTATACTTTAACCAAGGACAAAGAAAACATTGAAATTGTTGCTGTTATCTTAAAAGATGCTGAGATCATTCAAAAAAATATTTTAGATAAAATTCCCTTATCTAAGGATTTATTTGAGCATTTACTATTTTGTAGACCCTTAACGATTAATAATTTATCCTGTCCGGCTGGAACTTTAGACGCCATGGAACGTGCAGAAGCGTTATTACAAAATTTATTAATTCAAGTTGCTAACGCCATCATTCAACCTTTACTGAATTATTTTTCAGATTATGAAGAAATCAAGCTCAAATTTTATGATCGGCGTTTATTATCGACCCGTGAAATTGAGAGATTTAGAAATAGTTTATCCTGGCGATATCGTCTGGATCAATATGTTGCCGAACCCAAAGCAATTTTTGAAAGTTCCTATTTACTCCTGGTTTTAGGAGAAAGAGGAATTCAAAAACAAGTGATTTATTCTCCCCGTCGAGATGAGTTAGAAAAACTATCGGGAATTCCATTAACGGTAACATTAATCCTAGAAACCCGCGATGCGGTTGCTCCTCCTCTACGGGCGGCTATTTCTTTTGTTGGGAGTGCAATTATTTATATTTTAACTAATGTTGTGGGCAGAGGATTAGGTTTAGTTGGGAAAGGGATTTTACAGGGGATTGGTACATCTTTTCAAGATAATCGGGAAGGGAAAAAATGATCTAATTTTTGAGTATTTGCTGTAGGATGCGTGCGCTGCGATGGAACACCCTACAGCTATTTTTATTCGGGGTTAATTCCGAGCGATCGCAACTGTTCTGCTAACCTTTGAGCCCGTTGGCGTTCCTGTTCCGCCCGCTCTCGCTCTTGTTCCGCTTGTAGTTCAACCGCTTGTAAACGCCGTTGGGTTTGTTCAACCTCCTGTAATGCGGTATTGAGTTGTTGAGAAATATCTAAATAGCTTACAAAAGGTTGGCCATCGGGACGATACAGTTGTAATTCTTCTTCAGAACAATTAAAACGAATTCCCAGACGAGGACTTACCCAATTTTCCATGGTTTCAATCACTTCTAAACCATCTTCTCCCCGTAACCAACCTGTTAAATCATTTTTATCGGGATCGTAAATATAGTATTCTTCCACACCATAACGGTTATAAAAAACCTGCTTTTTATTCATTTCCGTTAAGGTATTTCCAGGGGAAAGAATTTCAAAGGCAACTTGGGGAGAAACGTGATTTTCTTTCCACTGCATATAAGATCCGCGATCGCCTTTAGGAACACCAAAGACCACCATCACATCTGGCGCTTGACGAATTTTATTATTCCCTTCAACCGCATACCACAGCAAATCCCCGGCTACAAATACGTTAGGATCATGGGCAAATAACCATTCTAAATTGTGGTAAATCACCGTAATCCAGCGAAATTGTTTGGTATTATCGGACATAGGTTTGCCATCGCTATCGGGATAAATAATATCACTTTTTTTCCGTGCTTCTAGTCCAACCATAATCCTCCTGTGATTGATGGATGATTAAAACTTTTGAGTGGGTGCGGGGGTTATAATCCATAATAACTCAATTATAAACTCATGAATTAATTCTTATTACTCATAAGCTGCCCACCGCATTTAAATTGAGTATTGAATCATAGTTTAAACGTAAAACGACTATTAACTTTTTCCCCAGCAATATCAGATAAAACTGCAATTTTATATTCCCCTGGTGTTTCTGTGGGAAAGAAAACCGCGTAATGTTCCCCGACTTGATCGTAGGTTAAATCAAGAGTTTTTTCCTCACCATTAGGGAATTCAATGTTAGCAGTAACAAGGGCATTAGAAACCGCTTGATGACTATTTCCAGTTTGTAAATAAAAATCGATGTGAATGCCTCCGGTTTCCGGTACAGCTACTAATTCTAAATGATAATTTCCAGTTTCAACCACTTGACCGCCTTTTTGGGGAGCGGAATGATTCTTAGCGGTTACTTCTGTTTTCGTCGTTTCGGGAGTAACGGTTTCCGTAGGAGGAACTTGTGTTGTTGTTTCTGTTGGGTTGGTCGCAGTTGGACTTGTATTACAGGCGGTTAAAAATAGAATTAATAAACCACTAAAAGTAATGGGTTTTAGGGATGGCATTATCTGTTTTCTCCTGAAAATATGATCAATATTATTATTAAATAATAACATAAAAATATAATTTATAATAAATTTTGTAATCAGTTATTTATGTAATTATATCAGAACTGATCGGTTGAATAAGCTGGGAATCTAAAGGAATAGAATCGATAATGGGTTTGGGAATTAAGAAACGTCCAAATTGAGAATACAAAGCGGGAAGCACTAATAAAGTCAGAATTGTTGAACTAAATAATCCTCCTAAAACAACCACCGCTAAGGGTTGCAAAATTTCCTTTCCCGCCCCAGTACCTATGACCAAAGGAACCATGCCTAAAGCTGATGTTAAAGCCGTCATTAAAATCGCCACTAACCGTTCCATTGAACCCTCAAAAATGACAGATTTTAAAGACATTCCTTGAGCAATTTTACTATTATAATTATCGACTAATAATAATCCGTTCCGAGTTGCCACTCCAAATAAAGTAATAAACCCAACCATTGAGGCGACAGATAAAATTCCTCCCCCTAAAGCAACGGAAAAAATTCCCCCCGTAATCGCTAAAGGTAAGTTAAGCATAATCATCACCGTTGCCGATAAGGATTTAACCGCAAAGTACATTAAAATCCCAATCACAACTAATGCTAAAGTCCCGAAAATTAGGAGGTTTTGACTAGCGCGTTCTTCCGATTCAAACTGCCCCCCATACTGAATAAAATATCCCGAAGGCGGAGTAATTGTTTCGTTAATTTTTTGTTTGATTTTACCCACAACAGTCCCTAAATCTTGACCGGAAGTATTAGCCGAAACCACAATTAAACGGGAAACATTTTCTCGATTAATAGTATTTGGCCCCGTACCATAATCAATGGTTGCCACTTGAGCTAGGGGTATTTTAATACCCGTAGGAGTATCAACCAGTAAGTTTTTAATGGTTTCTAAATTATTGCGGGAGTCTTCCTTTAGCCAAACCACTAAATCAAACAGTTGTTGTTGTTCTAAGACTTGAGAAACCGTCCGACCATTGAGGGCTATTTCTACAATTTCTGCTAAATGACCGACGGATAAACCATAACGGGCAGCGGCTTCTCGGTCAAAACGAATTTGGAGTTGTTTAATCGGAACTTGAGGCTCTAATTGTAAATCCACAATGCCAGGAATTTCCGCCATAATATCTCGAACTTGAGTTCCAAGATTCCGAAGTTCTGCTAAATCTGCACCAAAAATTTTAACTGCAATGGCGCTTCTAACGCCCGATAAAACCTCATCCATTCTATGGGAAATAAACCCCCCAATATTGGGAGCAACTCCGGGCAATTTGGCAAATTCTTGTCGTAATATTTCAATACTTTCGGGGCGATTTTTCATCCCCTCCGTACTCAGTTCCACATCCAAATGTCCTAGGGTTACACTTCCGGCATCGGCATCCCCCGGAGCCCGTCCTGAACGTAACTGTACCCAGTCAAATCGAGGGTCATCTTTCAGGGCATCTTGAATCGCAATTCCCGCCCGATTAGTCATTTCTAAAGATACCCCCGGATATAATACAATTGTATTCACTAAAGATCGTTCTTGAAATTCAGGTAAAAACACCCGTCCGAGGGTGGGTAAAATTAGCAATGAGGCAATAAAGATAGCCGTAGCTGTGATAATAATAACTTTAGGAAATTGAATCGAAAATTTTAAAAGGGGATGATAAAATTTTTGGGACAAGCGAGAAATCCAGGTTTCATCTTCTGGGAGTTTTTGAGAAGCTAATAAAATAGCGCAGAGGGCTGGGGATAGGGTTAATGCCACAAAAGTTGAAGCAAAAATAGAGAGTAAATAGGCGACTCCCATGGGGGCAAAAATTCGCCCTTCTACCCCAGTTAAGCTGAAAATCGGAGCAAAAACAACGGCAATAATGACCGTCGAGAATATAACACTCACTCGCACTTCTACCGAAGTATCATACACGACTTGAAAGGGATGTTTCGGATTACCTTGGGCTTGATTTTTTCGTAGTCCACGATAACAGTTTTCCATATCAACAATAGAATCATCAACAACCGAACCAATGGCAACGGCTAATCCCCCTAAAGTCATGGTATTAATCCCTTGACCGAAGGCATTCATTAACATTAAACCTATTAATAAAGAGAGAGGAATGGCACTTAGAGTAATAATTGAGGTACGCCAATTCATTAAAAACATGAATAAAATAATCGAAACAATAATAATTCCATCTCTTAAAGAATCTCTAACATTATGAATAGAAGCATCAATAAAATCTGATTGACGAAAGGTGACTGCTATCTTAACATCTGGAGGGAGGCTTATTTCTAATTCTTCCATGGCAGATTCGACGGCTTTGGTAACCGTTGGTGTATCGGCTAAGGGTTGTTTATTCACCATGACGACTACTGCGGGTTGACCGTTTAAACTGCCATCTCCTCGCTTTAAGGCGGCTCCCAATTTCACATCAGCAATATCCCGCAATAATACAGGGGTTCCTTGACGGGAAGTAACAACGGATTTCTCTAAATCACCAATAGATTCTACCCGGCCAATGCCTCTAATTAAAAGTTCTTGATCCGGGCTAATTAAAAACCCTCCAGGTGCATTGGTATTGGCAGATTTGGCGGCTTCTATGACATCGGTTAAGGAAACATCAAAGGCTTTTAATTTAGCCGGATCAACTAATACTTGATATTGCCGTAAATCCCCCCCATAAACAATAACTTGGGTCACCCCTGGAACCGCTAATAAGCGATTGGTAATGTCCCGATCTACAAGGGTTCGCAGATCCATTAATGAGGTTTTACCCCCCGGATCAACGGTAAAACCATATTGCATGACCGTCCCAATGGGGGAGGAAATGGGGGAAATTTGTGGGGTTTCGGCAATGTCCGGTAATTTTTCCGAGGCTTGTTGTAGTTTTTCTGTGACTAATTGACGGGCTAAATAGATATCGGTTCCCCACTTAAATGTGACTTTGACCACGGATAACCCGATTCCCGAGGCGGAACGCACGGTTTCTAATCCGGGTGTGCCGTTAATAGCACTTTCGATCGGTAATGTGACCAGGGATTCTACTTCTTCCGGGGCTAGTCCTGGGGCTTCGGTTTGAATTTCAACTTGGGGGGGTGCAAAATTGGGAAAGACATCTAGGGGCATTCGGATCACCGTTAAAATTCCCCAAAGGGTGACTAAAATTGCACCGATGACAATTAACCAACGTTGGGTAATTGATCCTTTTAGAATCCTATTCAGCATGGTTTTATGATTAATAATTGGGGGTTAAATTTCGACTTCTGCTGTCTCAGATCGGGGTAGGCGATCGCTTTTTTGTTCTATCTTTTGTTCGGATTGAAATTGAGTTTTTCGTCCTAACCAGTAGGCGGTAAAGGCGATCGCCCCCATGCCGGGAATTATTAACCATTGAAGGAGATTAGACGGTAAATCCACCGCCATTATTTGAGCCTGGACAGTAGTAGATTCAGCTTCTTCCACTTTTTTGTTGTTACCCCGCAGGGATTGGGCATACAGTTGAATTGCACCTTCTATCACGATACTATCCCCTTCAAATAATCCTTTTTCTACTTCCACTCTATTCGCAAAGGTTTTTCCCAAGCTGACTTCTATCGGTGTAAAACTCTGTCCATTCTGAACATAAACTAAGGATTTTCCATTGCCATCAACTACGGCATTCGTCGGAATTGATAACAGGGGTGTTGTTGTTTGATTAGTGATTAATTCCAATTCTGCAAACATTCCAGGTTTCAATTTTCCTTCCTGATTATCTAGTTCTACCCGCACCGGAATCACCCGGGTTTCTCCTTCAACTAAAGGCGAAATTTGAGCAACTTTCCCCTCAAAAATCTGATTATTTAAACTAGCGACTCTCACCTGAACTCGTTGACCCATTTTAACTTGACTAATATCTTTTTCATAGAGATTTGCCGTAGCCCAAACTTGGCTATGATCCTGAATTTTCATTAAACTTTGACCCGCTTCATTAATTGATTGACCCAGGGTAATATCCCGATGACTTACAACCCCAGCAATGGGAGAAATAACTGTTACCGTGCCATCTTGATCCGCACCGATTCCTAACTGACGTAATCGGGTTTGATAGCTGACATCACTTAAATTTAAGCCCGATTTTGCCGCTTCAACGGCTGATTTTGCCCGCTTTAATTCGGCTTCAGCTTCAATTACTTCTCGACGCTGTTGGGCTTTGACTAACTGGGCTTGGGCTTGGGATAATAAAGTTTCTGATTCCCGTAAATCCCGAATTGGTAAGTCAATTTCCGCCTGTTTAACTTCCGTTTGAGCAGTTAGAACATTGCGGCGACCTTCCGCCCGAGCTAAAGCGGATTGGGCCGCTGCCAAATGAGCTTTTGATTCTAAAAAAGTGCGTCGAGGCAAAGCGCCAGATTCCATTAATTCTTGATCGCGAGCATACTGTTCCTGGGCAACTTCTTGTTCTATTTCAGCCTGTTGAATTTCTGCTTCAGCAATCTTAACTTGTCGCTGATAATTTTCTTGGTTGATGGAAATAACAGATTTATTGTCCACAATATTTTTATCCCGTTCATATCGAGATTGGGCGGCTTGTAATTGATTTTTGGCTTCAGCAATTTCGGAATTAGAAATATTGATTAAACGTTGATAATTTTGTTGTGCTAGTTCTAAGTTGGCTTGGGTTTCTTTTAATGTGGCTTTTGCTTGAGATTGATTTTGCAGAGAGTCCACCCGTAGAGAAACTAATTCTGAACTCGAAATAATTGCCACAATTTCAGCTTTTTCTACCCGATCTCCGGGTTCAACTAATAATTGTACGACTTGACCTGGAATTGGGGCTGTAATTTCAACGGTTTTATTCGGTAAGGTTTCAATTTGACCCGTGGTTTTTATACCAATATCCATTAATTCACGGCTGACAGGTTTTGTTTTAATTCCTAACCGTTGAAGGGTCTGGGGATCGACTGTAATTCCACTTAAGGAGGTTGTGGCTTCCCCGTTGTTTTCAAATTCATGGCTGCCATGTCCAGCATGGGCAAAAACCACAACAGGAGACATTAAAATTAAGCTGAAAAAAGTAGTGACAGAAAGGGTGAATTTAAAAAGCATTCGTTGGAGTTGGTACGGCATAATTAACTAATATATTATTTAATAGTTTGATTACTCCAGTTCAGGAGGCTGATCTTCTAATGGATTCAGTATTTCAGATCAAAATGAAATCAGGATGAAATTTGAGAAACCCGAGAAAATGTCAGGCATCGGCTAGAGTGCGGCAACAGTACCATCTACTATGAAATTACAAGACTTTCTCGGAACTAATCAAAAATACGATGTTCAAGCCATTGCTAGGGATGAAGAAGTCTCTCGACAAATACAGGCTATTTTAAACTCCTAAAATTTGCGATCGCTTCTACAAACACCAATCTTGATCAAATTTGATCCCATTCAGTAGCAAGTTGCATTTTTTTTTAATAACTGATAAAATTAGTTTCTCACTTTTCAAAACTTTCTCAACGAATTAATATGACAAAAAAAGCATCATCTTCTCTTTTAAATTTGCCAGATACCACCGAACTTGTGGCTGTAACCTTTCAATTGGTTCCTGAAACCGATGCTTTATTAATTCCGCAATATACCATTGGACTTCATGCTTGGTTTTTGGATCAAATCCGTCAAATCGATCCCCAATTATCTCAATATTTGCATGATGGACAATCCGAAAAACCCTTTACATTATCGGGGTTACAAGGAGAACTAGGAACGGCTGGAAAACAATTAAAAGTTTATGCTAATCAAACCTATGAATGGTCGGTGAGTGCCCTATCTCCAGCGATGGTTAAGGGGTTAAAAACCTGGTTAAAAAATCAACCTCAAACTATTGATTTACGACAAGTCAAACTAAATATTAAAGAAATTAAAATCGCTCAAACTCCCACCACATACCAACAGTTATTTCAAACTCCCATCACTCAAAATTTAGCATTAAGTTTTGTCTCTCCTACGAGCTTTCGGCGCAAAGGACATCATTTTCCCTTACCCTTACCCTTTAATGTATTTCATAGTTATTTGCGGCGTTGGAATGATTTTTCTCAACAGTCTTTTGACCAGGATACGTTTTTAAATTGGGTCGATGAAAATGTGATCATTTTGCGTCATCAATTACAATCTTTGAAAGTTTCTGCGGGCAAAAGAGGGTCAGTAACTGGGTTTACGGGGGCAATTGAATATAGATTAGCAGAAGAAGCCTATAATCAACCGGAATTTGTACAATTATTCTCGGCATTAGGTGAATTTGCCCCCTATTGTGGAACCGGACATAAAACTACATTTGGTCTAGGTCAAACTCAGTTAGGATGGACGCAACAACAATTATTAGAAACAACAACGGTTGAGATATTATTTGCTCAACGGGTAGAACAAATTACCCAAACCCTGATGCAAACTCAAAAACGCACGGGAGGGACAAGAGCAATGCAAGTCTGTGAAACTAGGGCTACAATTTTAGCCCGTCAGGAGTTTGGGGAATCGTTAAAGGAGATTGCTGAGGATTTAGAAATGCCCTATGAAACGGTTAAAACCTATGCCAAATTAGCCCGTCAGGGGTTGAAGTAGGCAACCTATTCTATTATACAGAAGCCATTTTTATTATTCTAGTTTTGCTGCTGTTTAATCCTTATTTCCACTGTTCTATTTTCTGATTTAAAGCTGCTACACAAGCCGCCCGTTGTCCCGGGGTATTGGATGAGGTATCAACATAAAATTTCACTGTCCAAGTACCATTACTCAACACACCTTCAATTTGTTCTCCTCTCAATCTAAATAATACAGGTGCGGGCAAATGTTGATTCCAATAATGGGTACGGCAGGACTGAACATAAGCACAATCATCGGTGATTTTTTGTAACCAATTTAAAATAGGAGTTCTAGCATTTCCCCAACCATGACTGGTTAAATCCGGTTGTTGCTTCTGAGAAATAGGAACCGCCGGGGGTAAAACTTGATCATATTCTGAAGCAAAACGACCCTTAAAAGTTTCGTGAAAAATTTGACCGGTGGGAGATAATTCTAAATAAATTTTTCCATCCATCTCCACTCGTTCTACTAACGCTTCCAGACGTTCATCCCAATCTTCTTCAACGTCTTGCCATTGCACTAAATCTTGACGATCTAAAGCACTTAATAAACCCGTTTTTTC
>DATNRE010000568.1:0-3479 GCA_036703685.1 Candidatus Obscuribacterales bacterium | reverse complement strand
TACCCTATTCTATCATCCTCAAATGTTAGAAACCATTACCCAAAGAGAAACCTTAGAGGCAGATTTACAACAAGCAATTACCCATCAACAGTTGCATTTAAATTATGAACCCATTATTCATTTAAACACCGGAAATATTATGGGTTTTGAAGCATTAGCACGTTGGAAACACCCCACAAAAGGTTTAATTCCTCCGGTTGAATTTATTCCTATTGCTGAAGAAACAGAATTAATTATCCCCCTAGGACGATGGGTTTTAGAACAAGCTTGTCGGGATTTATCTGAGTTGCAAAAACAATTTCCCGATTTAACTATGAGTGTTAATTTATCAGAAGTGCAGTTGCATCATCCTGATTTATTGGCAGAAATTGATCAGATTATTCAATCCAATCATTTAGACTATAATCACTTGAAATTAGAAATTACCGAGACTAGCTTGATGAAAAGTTCCGCTAATTGTCTTAGCATCTTAACGCAGTTAAAAAATCGGGGAATCAAAATTTTAATTGATGATTTTGGGACGGGATACTCCTCTTTAAGTTACTTGCAGAATTTACCCATAGATATCCTAAAAATCGATAGAAGTTTTGTTGAAAATTTACAATATCAAGGAAAAGATTTAGAAATCACCAAAACCATTATTAATTTAGCCAAATGTCTGAACTTAGATATTATTGCCGAAGGAATTGAAACTCCAATTCAAAAGGAAATTTTACAATCCTTAGACTGCGAAGCCGCCCAAGGATATTTGTTTTCTCGTCCCTTAAATTTTGAGGCCGTTATTAGCTTTTTATCCACTTAATTAAGTCAATAGAGCAAATCTAGGATGAACTAGGGTGGAGTTCATCTGTATCAAAGGTTGAGTCATACTATGGGACTATTTGATCAAATTTTAACAGCTTTGAATGATCCCAATACCATGGGAAACACCGACCAAATCGGCAGTATTGTGAATACCGCTCAACAGCTTGGTAATCAATTAGGGATTGCTCCTGAAACTAGTCAAATGGTGATGTCAATGGTGGGGAGTTCGGTGCGGTCTTCTTTACAAGAAAAACAAACCGAAATCGGCAATGATGGGGTACAAAATATAGTCAATCAATTCGCTGGAATTACTTCTAACCCCCAAGCAGTGGAAATGCTATTTTCCTCAACTCAGCAACAGCAATTAATTCAAACCGTTTCTCAACATACCGGGGTTAGTGCCGAAACTATTCAATCGGTTTTACCTATGGTGGTTCCTTTAGTTTTAAACCTGCTGAAAACCGGAACCAATCAACAACAAGCTGCATCAGGTTCTAATTCGGTTTTAAATAGTTTTTTAGATGCGGATGGGGATGGAGATGTGGATATTGCTGATGCCATGCGTTTAGGAGGACAATATTTTAAAGGTTAAAAGGAATTAGGAGTAGGAAATCATAGATTATTTCTGGTTCCCTACTTCTGAAAAATATAACAATAGTGAGGGTTTTTAAAACTTTTTGGTGTTTTTGTAGTTTAATTAATCTTAATAAAAATCATGGTTATTGAATGGTTGAAATTCAAAGTTCCCCCGGAACAATGGGAGCTATTTATTCAAAAAGATGAAGAAGTTTGGACAGCCGGACTCAAGAAGTTTCCGGGGTTTCTCGGAAAAGAAGTTTGGGTAGATGGGGAAAATCAGGAAATTGTCATGGTAATTCGTTGGGAGTCCCAGGAAAAACTAGCCAGCTTTCCTAAAAAAACCATTCAAGAACTGGACGAAAAAATGGGGGGTTTTAAAATACCGATTTTAGAAAGTCGCTCCTATCAAATTAGAAAATTTATGCACTAAAAACAGGTTAAATTGTTGATGAGAATTTATGAACTAAAGCCAGAATAAAATTCACACTCAAAAACCCTACTCCTAGGACTAAAATCACAAAAGTAGTAACACTCAAAATTGATCTTAATTGATCGGATTTTGGAGCTTGATTCGGTTTCATTCTGATTGATCTCCTAGGAATTAGTGTTTTCTGTTGATTGGGCGATACTTGGGACGAACCTGGTTTTCTAACAGGAAAGATTGAGTCTAGGCGTTAAGGGTGTTAAAATCCAGACAACCCAAGGGCATTGAGCGATCAGTTCGGAGGATTTTGTAGTCCCAAAACATCTTAACAGTTAAGGACTCACCGAACCGACCATCAAATTGTCAATTATTAGTGCGGATATCCATGATTTTTTGTATTCTGGAGTTAACGACTGTATCCCAAGATTCCCAGTAAAATAGATTATTATGTTTCCCCCAGCGTCTTCTGCCCATCCCAATCGACCCCATGCTATAAATTCTAGTGCTATGCCGATGCCTAACCCAATCCTTCCCAAAACGGTTTTTTCTACCCTCAAACAACGGCATTGGTTAGAGTTAGCAGAGTATTTTTCCTTGATCAGTTCGGCTATCGGTTCGGGAGTGGTGGCCCTTTCCGGTCAGGCGTTTTATGGAGTTGCCCCCCTGACCCTAGCCCTATCGCTGAATGTTGCTAACCGTTATCGTTTAGAACAAGAAACCCATCAAAATCAAATCGAAATTGTTCAAGCTCAAAACTCCGTTGAAATATTAGAAAAAAATACCGTTAAAGTTGTGATGGGATTAAGACAACAACTCCTACAAGAAATTCAATCCCTGCAACAAAAATTAGAAGCCTTTCCGACCACTGAAGCCTTAGACTCCGCCTATCGAGCCCAACAGATCGCGGCTTTAGGACAATCAGTAACATCAATGCAGGAAAATATTGCCGGGGTATTAGAAGAAGTTAGAGAACAATTTCGCCAAGAATTACACACACTTTCCTCAACTGAAGCGGCTCATTTAGAGTCTTTACAAGCAGATTTTCAAGGACAATTTTTAGAACTTCAAAATGTGATTCATCAATTACAACAGGAAAAATCCGTACCATCTGCTTCCGATCCAAATTTAGCTCAAATTCAAACCCGATTGGATGAACTCACCCAAGAACATCAAGAGGTGATTAAACCCCATCTAAAACGGTTATTATCGGTGGTTAAACAATTACAAACCACTAATCCTCGGAATTTACCCATTCCCCCCAAACCTCTCCCTAAAAATTCCCCATCCTAATTGGGATCTCCCTGGGCTAAAAATTAAATACTTCTGTTGAATTATGGGCAAAATATTTTATAATTTTGACAAGTTATAGCGCTACGCGCTAGGGAACAGGGAACAGGCAACAGGGAACAGTAAGCAGTGAAAAGGTTTCAGAACTCAAAAGTGTCCTAACTGTAATGCGTAGTGCTATATAAACCCGATAAATTGTACCAGGAGCTTTCCATGACTATCTCAGAAATTACAGAAAAGTTATTAGCGGCTAAAAAATCTAAAGGTGTGACTTTTTCCGATTTAGAACAACTGCTCGGCCGCGATGAAGTTTGGATTGCTGCGGTAATTTATCGACAGGCGAGTGCTTCCCATGAGGAAGCTAAAAAACTAGTTGAAGCCCTAG
>DATNRE010000567.1:0-2230 GCA_036703685.1 Candidatus Obscuribacterales bacterium | reverse complement strand
GTCCTTTAGGACTCCTAACTTAATTAAGAAGAAATAAGCCCTAAAGGGCTTACTACGTTTGTAGTGAGTCCTTTAGGACTCCTAACTCAACGGGGAGGAAATAAGCCCTAAAGGGCTTACTACGTTTGTAGTGAGTCCTTTAGGACTCTTAACTTAATTGGGAAGAAATAAGCCCTAAAGGGCTTACTACGTTTGAGTTAGAATACTTGCTGCATACTGCCTAATAAGGCAATAATGATTTGAGAACCAAATTGCAAGGCAAAAATCGCAATAATTGCGGAAAAATCAATTCCACCTAAAGGGGGAATAAAAGAACGAAATAGGTTGAGATAGGGATCGGTTAATTGGCTTAATATGGAAAAGGGCGGATCATACCAATTAATAGTAGGAAACCAGCTTAATAAAATCCTAACAAATAGGATTATCATATAAATCTTCAGGAACTGTTCCAGGGTGTCAGCGAGTAAACCTAAAGGAGTTGCCATAAAATTTTCTTGATGTTTGACTCAATTTTTAGATAAAGTTATGTTCCCCAGTGTATCACATTTGAAACCAGGGGATAGATTCAAACCCACACTAGAATCGATTAATCATAGGTTTCCGACCCCCCATTGCCATTGACATTGCCCAACTGTTGACGGACATCATCGATGGCCTGATTGAGTTGGGCTATTTTATCCTCCAAACCTAACCGGGCGGTTTCCATATTTTCTCCGGTCAATTTAGCCGCCTTCCCCGATTTTCCGCGTATTTCTAACAACGGATCAACCCGCTCTTGATTGGTGATGCGGTTGGCGAGTACCACCCCTAAGACCCCCCCCACTACACCGCCTAGGGTTGCACCGAGGAAAAAGCCACTGGTAAAACCGTCTCGATTACCCATAATTTAACCCTTCTATCACAATAGTTTGATTTTACAATAATGATGACAATAGAAATTTTGTGGGAATTCCTTTAGAGGCGGTTTCGGATATTTCTCGGGTTTGGAAATTAATCCCACAAAAATTTTGATAGTCTTCCAGAGTTCTCAGCGCCCCGAGATCATAAATTTCTAAACTTTCTGCTTCTAAAGGATTAATTCTTAATATTTTTTTGACTCTTTCTCGGGACTTTTGTTCTAATTTGAACCATTCAGAATCTACATCCCAATGTTTTTTGGCATTGGTGCGAGTATAATAGTGGTAAATAGTAATTAGATGGGGATAAAAAATATCCCATCCCTTTGTCCAAGCACGGGTTGATAGGGTAATTTCTTCCCCTCTAAAATAGAGAAACGGATCATAGGGAACTTCTAAATAAAATTGTCGAGGAGCGAAGATAAATCCTCCGGCCAGAAACATTCCTAACTGGGGTTCAGAATAGGACGCTAGACTCTCCCCAGCAACAAAACTCAAAATCCCATGGTCATCAAAATGATGGGCGGTTAAACGGGTACTGGGATATCCTGGGGGAATTTCATCGGGGGGAAGATAGGGGGGAGTATAGGCGGAAAGCATGGGTTTGGGGCTGGGACATTGGGCGAGTTGTTTCAATAATAAACTATCCCAACCTTCAACAAATCGATGGTGACTATCTAATTGTAAGATAAAATCTTCATCATGAAGTAATCGTTGACCCAGGGATCTCGCCCAACACACACCCAGGGATTTTCGAGCATCAATTTCAATCATTTTACAGGGAAATTCCTGTAGTTTCTCGGTAATTATTTCATCCTCTCCGGGGATAAATTGCCAAACAATACCAAAGGTAATTTTTTCGGGGCGATGGGCTTTTTTTAAGGCATCTTTTAAGGTGGGAATTAGTTCGGAATCTCGATAGGCGGCTAAATGTAAAAATATTTTAGGGTCGGTAAAATTAAGTTTGGGTACTGGGATAGGTTGGGTTTGTGAAGCAGGGGAAGTTTCCGGCGTAAAAGTCCCAGCCATTTCTAAGATTTTCAAGGCAACCGTTGCCCTTTCTGACGGGTCTAATTTTTCATTAATTAAAATAGAATCCAAGGTTTTAATTGACTGAGAGACTAATTTTTCCGAGGAATATTCTATCATAATAATTCACCTCTAAAAATCATAATAGGATCAGAATAAACGACAGCAGAGGTATAAAATTTTGGCAAATCAAAAGTTTAATCAACAATCGCTTTAAGCAACACATCGGTTAAACTCATGGAATCTAAATCCGATAGGGTAATGGTATTACAAATATCAAATTTAGCCCCCTGACTTTTTAAATT
>DATNRE010000566.1:0-2136 GCA_036703685.1 Candidatus Obscuribacterales bacterium | reverse complement strand
CTTCCCTGCTGTTATGACAGACTCTATTGATGAAATTCTTAATAATGCACCCTGCGGTTTTTTGTCATTTACCGATGATAAGATGATCGCCATAATCAATAATACATTGTTAAAATTACTCGGCTATGAAACCCACGAACTTCAGGGAAAATCTATAAACTCAATTTTACCCTTGGCCGGGCGTATTTTTTGCCAAACCCATTTTTTTCCCTTATTAAAATTTTATGGAAAAGCAGAAGAAATCTATTTTTCTTTACGTTCAAAAGATGGAACCGATATTCCCATGTTGGTGAATGCAGTTAGGAGGGAACACCAAGAAAAATTTTTTAATGATTGTATTTTTACCCCCATTAATCAGCATACTCAAATCACAGAAATCTTAAAAAAATTAGCGGAATGGGGCATGGGAAGTCATGTGGTCAATGCGGCAATTAATAACCCCGAACAATTAAAATTTCAACGGTTTGATCGGACTATTTTATTTATGGATATTCGAGGATTTACCGCCTGGTGCGAACAAAAAGAACCTGATCATGTGGCTACGGTATTAAATAACTATTATCGTCATGTGGAACCCATAGCAGCCCAATTTAACCCCCTAAAAGTTAGTTTTACGGCTGATGAAATTATGGCAATTTATGCCACACCTAAACAGGGAGTAAAAGCAGCGATCGCCATGCAAAAAGCCGCCTCAGACATCCTCAGACCCGAAGCAATTAGTACGGGTTGTGCCGTCCATTGTGGTAATGTAATTGAAGGATTATTTGGTGGTAGTGGCGTAAGAACTTATACTGTCATTGGTGATGTGGTGAATACTGCTAAACGTTTAGAAGGTGCGACTCCTGGCGGAGAAATTACGATTTCTGATACAGTTTATCAAAGCATTAGTCATTTATTAGAAGTCGAAGCAAAAAAGCCCATTGACGTCAAAGGAAAAGCCCATTCTTTAATAGCATGGAAATTGATTAAATTTCATAATATCATGGAATAGGGAATCGCTCAAACTTTTGATAATCGTTAATTAAAATTAAGGCAACAAAACAGATGATTATAACTGAAAATATTCTGAAAAGAAACAACGTCAAAATTTTTGGACAAGGAACACAACCCCTATTATTTGCCCATGGGTTTGGCTGTGATCAAAATATGTGGCGTTTCATTACCCCGGCTTTTGAAAATAACTATAAAATTATTGTTTTTGACTATGTAGGGTCAGGAAAATCAGATATGAATGCTTATAGCGTAGAAAGATATGCCGATCTCCAGGGTTATGTTCAGGATGTTCTGGAGATTTGTGCAGCTTTGTCCTTAGAAAATATATTTTTTGTAGGTCATTCTGTGAGTAGTATGGTGGGTCTTTTAGCCTCAATTAAAGCTCCCGAATTATTTCAAAAGATGGTTTTAATTTGTCCTTCCCCCTGTTATATTAATGATTCATCGGATGATTATATAGGTGGATTTGAGCGTTCAGATATTGAAGATTTACTCGATCTAATGGGGAAAAATTATATCGGTTGGGCGAGTTTTTTAGCTCCCATTGTTATGCAAAATCAGGATCACCCCGAGCTCATTCAGGAGCTAGAAGCCAGTTTTTGTTCAACTAATGCGGTGGTAGCTAATTGTTTTGCTAGGGCAACTTTTTACTCCGATAATCGCCGGGATTTACTGAAAGTTAGAACACCCTCATTGATTTTACAATGTACCGATGATGCGATCGCTCCTGTAGAAGTGGGATATTATCTTCAGCGCTACCTCTATGAAGGCACCTTAAAATTAATGGAAGCTACCGGGCATTGTCCCCAGATGAGTCATCCCCATGAAACGATTAATTTAATCAAAGATTATTTAGGGCTTGCTGAAAAAGGGCGAAAAGCCAGAACAGAGGGGAGGTGAAGACAAGAAAATATGAAATCCTCCAATTTATACCACAGATGATCCCTAAATCCCACGTAGAGACGTGCCCTAGCGCAGCGATGCCGTAGGCTATTGGCGCGTCTCTACACGATATGGATGCGTAGCCAACATTTAAAGATTTCATATAACAAGACTGACGAGGCTTGGGACAATTATTCATCTTCATCCGGCGGCATAATTGATGATTGATCAATATCAACCATCAATTATCAACCCCAAAAC
>DATNRE010000565.1:0-1551 GCA_036703685.1 Candidatus Obscuribacterales bacterium | reverse complement strand
CAAGCACGAGCCACTTCAATTTGGTCTAGGGGAATTGCTATTGCGGTTTTAGCTTGCTCAACTAATATCGCTTCTATGGGAAACAAACTACCATTAACATTGACATTTTTATCAGCCGGAATAAAAGAGCCTTGTAGGAGGCTTAACCGCCTGCGAGTTTGTTCCTGATTTGTAAAAAATTGAGCCAATTGTAGAGATAACTTTTGTTGTTCAGGACTCGACATTCGATTAAACAAAATCACACGGGAATAGAGAAAAGGCCCGGCGGAGTTGTTCCCTTCCCCGGGTAATAAAGCCACACCCAAATTATCTTTTCCTAACGCTTGGCTATATTCTGGAAACTGGGAAGAATCACAAAAAACATAGGCTAATCGGTTATTAATAAACCCCTGTTCTAAACCTTCAATGCTATCACTAAAAACCATATTCGGTTCGTTTTGGGCAATTTTTAGCCACTCCATCCATTGTTCCCAACTGTTTTGATCAAAAACAAAATTACCCTGGGTATCAAAAGATTTCCCCCCAAAAACCTGCACGCCCCAAAAGGTAGCGACAAAATTAGACAAGATTCCCACCGAGTAACCCATCTTAGCTTGTTGCAAAAGTTCCGTTAAAGTTTTAGGCGGTAACTTAACTTTTTTCTTGTTATAGCAAAGAGTTTGAGTCATCACCGAGGTGGGTATACCATACATTTTTCCTTGATAACGAGCATGACTAATCGCCGTAGGAAGATAACCCGAAAAGTCAAAGTCTTGAATTACCGGAATCAAATTATCCTGAACTAAACCCGGAATTACCCCAGCAGCAGTAAAGATAAAATCCGGCCCTAAACCTCTTTGAACTTGTTGGCGGAATTGCTGCTCTAATTGATCATTTGGAATATATTCACTGACAATTCTAACATTAGGATAGATTTGCATATAATCATTCAAGGAATCTTGCATTATGTCCTTGATTTTGTCGTCAAAGGAATGCCAAACTAAAATCTGTCCCTGAATCGATTGCGGTTGAGGCTCAGATATTTTTTCCCCATCCTTGGGACTGCAAGCTGTTATAACAATTAATCCTAAGATAATTAACAATAAAAAACAGTAACGCAATTGATTTTCCCACTCCCTAAATTAAAAATTGAAACATTCTATAGTAGTCAGTCGTTTACTCTCGATAACTTCTTTGTGTCTTTTTGCCTTTGTGGTTAAATTAACCCCAACCCTAAATATAAAATAAGCGATCGCCCCTTTCAATTCAAGCGATCGCTATTTTAAAATCAACCAAAAGAAACCCGGTTTCTATCTATTTCAACATTCCCGAAACCGAAGCCACCTCCGGTTTCGCAATTCGAGGGGCCATAACTCCCTTCGCATACAAATTAGGATTCGATGAAGCCACTTGAACATAGGACTCCCGAATTTCGGTATTCAGAGCCACCGTGGTGACATCATAAACCTTCGTGACTAGCTTAGGATATAACCCAATTCCCACAATCAGCACCAGGAAACTCGCCGCAATAAAGACCTCCCGGGGTCGAGCATCACTAAAAGTCGCTTCCGA
>DATNRE010000564.1:0-3225 GCA_036703685.1 Candidatus Obscuribacterales bacterium | reverse complement strand
CAAGCTGAAGACAAATCTTGATTAATTTCAATCAGTTTTTTAGCGGTTTCTATCTCCTGTTCCGTGAGGGAAATTTCCCCTGAGAATAAACACCCCAATTCATCAATATTATTACTCTTAAAAATAGATTTGTGAAACTCTACAAAATCAACATTTTCAAAATGACCTTTAATATTGCCATAGTCTGCACCGACTAACTGTTTACCAATATTAACCCCTAGATTTTGCAGCAGGGAAGCGGTTAAGGAGGTTCCCGAGCGGTGCATTCCGGCAATGATAATAATGGGAGCAGGGGTGTTCGTTGTATCCATCATGTTCTTAGGGTTCTATTTTCAGCTTGAATCAACAATAATATTTAAAGACATTCTAGTTCAGATGCCTTCTGAACTAAACCGGACTTGATTTTTAAACTGGGTTCAATTAATAAGTCCACCACCCCGGTACTACAGGAATCTTCATAGGGTTGAACTCGGAACATCCCGACATCAATACAGCGATCTAAATAGGTAAATTCACCCTCCACAATACCAGAAACCCCTGCATTCAGGAAATAAACATCCGGTGATAATTGACATTCAAACTTAAATTTGATGACAATGGTTGTTCCGGGTTCAATCTGTTTAATTGATTGAGAAGTAGCTAAAAAGGAAGCTCCCGCTAGTTCAAATCCACTTACGGTTTTAATTAACATTCCAAAGCGGACATGGGAGGCGAGTTTATCAAATTTCACAGAATAGGTGTAAATATAACTATTGCGAGCTACTAAATGATTAACCATTTCCCCCCCTAAAGTGGTAATATGGGGTTCTAAAATTTCCGCGCCCCGGGAAGGATATTTAATCGGATGATCAGGAACTAATTTAGGATCAAAATAATCTTTATAATGTCCATTGTTTGATTTAAAAGTAGGTAAAACCGATGGAGATGCCGGATTTTCAGGATGAAAATTATTCGGTTTGGACGCTTCTACAAGCTGTTCGGAAGGCTGGGAAGATTTATGGTTTAAATGTTGAATTTCCTCTCGAATCATGATCATTTGATCCGCATCGGCATAGATCATTTTTTGATATTTGGAAATGATCATTTTTGGAGTATGTTCGAGTAATAATTCTCCCCGATCCATTAACACCGCCGAGTCACACAGTTGAATAATTGAAGGAGCGGAATGGGAAACAAATAAAATTGTGCCGCCCCGATCTTTAATTTCATGAATCCGACTAAAACACTTGCGTTGAAAGGCTTCATCTCCGACGGAGAGGGCTTCATCCACAATTAAAATATCAGGATCAACACTGGTGGCTACCGCAAATCCTAAACGCACATACATCCCACTGGAATAGGTTTTGACGGGTTGATCAATAAAATCTCCAATATCCGCAAAGGCTACAATATCATCAAATTTGGCTTCAATTTCCTGGGTTTTTAATCCCAATAATTGACCATTAAAAAATACATTTTGTCGCCCGGTAAATTCAGGATTAAACCCACTCCCGAGTTCTAATAGGGCCGAAACTCGGCCATTAACTTCCACATTCCCTTGGCTGGGGGTTAAAGTTCCGACAATAATTTGTAATAGGGTGCTTTTTCCCGAACCATTCCGACCCACAACCCCTAGGGTTTGGCCTTTCCAAACTTGTAAATTAATATCTTGCAATGCCCAAAAATTATGGGCCAGACTTTTTCCGGGTACAAAAATTTCCTTCAATCGATCTACCGGATGGCGATAACGTTTGAAGCATTTAGAGACATGATTAACGGATATAGCTATTTCGGTCATTCGATGTTGATTTCGGTGGTCTATCAGTGATCAGTTAGTGTGTGGGTTGTGTGAGGAACTGTCACCTTTATAAAACGTCAGCAAAGGCTGGACGCAACCGCCTATAAACCCATAGGCCTGCATAAAATAGAACTAGGGCAACAATGGAGGACAGGGCTAATTCTCCCCAATGTCTCATTTCCCCGACTAAAATTAAGTCTCGATAGGATTCTGAAATTCCGGTAATTGGATTGCACCAAACAATCCAAAATTGCCAGGATTCAGGAACTTTAGCCACGGGATATAAAATCGGCGTCACATAAAACCAAAGGTTCAAAATTACGCCTAAACTCTGGGGAATATCCCGCAAAAATACGGTTAGTCCGGCCGTTAAATATCCTAACCCGGCTGTTAATAAAAGTTGGGGTATCCAGACTAAGGGTAGTAACCAAATGGTGGGGTGCATAACTTGAGTGGACAGGACAACTAACCCAATCAGGGCGACTAAACCAAAGGTGCTTTCAATAAATGCTGAAAAAATCGGCACCAGGGGCAGGAGTCCCAGGGGAAAAACCACCTTTTTGACTAAGTTTGTCTGTCCGACGACGGAACTGGAGGCTTGAATTAATCCATTTGTGAAGGCAAACCAAGGAATTAAACCCGCAAATAGCCACAGGCCAAAGGCTAATTCGTTATCGGGAAAACCTTCGAGATCGAGTTTGACCTTGAGAACAATGGAAAAAACATAGGTATAAATCAGCAATTGGGACAACTGATTCAACAGTGGCCAGAGGTTGCCGAGAATAGAACCTTTGTATCGTGCCTCTAAATCCCTTCTAACTAACGTACTGAGCAGATTGAATTTGAGAGAGAGTTGGCTATCGCCAAGCAACCAGCGACTCCCACGCCCCGAATACCGCACAATACCTTTTATTGACCTCAGCAATTTTTTCGTCCTCGTTCACTACACACACCATGATTTAAAACTCACCACCGGATACGGAAGGACGAGTAGACCTCAACTAGAGGCACCAGCATCATCGGATATCCCGGTTAGTGGATTTTTACTCCCAGATCTTGATCTTAGTCAATCAGTGTGCCATACAAAGTGTCCAGAAAGCTAGTCCCATCCTTCACTTTCACCAGGGAACAGGGAACAGGGAAAAGGGAACAGGGAACAGGTAATGGGTAATGGGTAATGGGTAATGGGTAATGGGTAATGGGTAATGGGTAATGGGTAATGAAAGTTTACCTCTCCTACCTCCCCTGCTCCCCCTGCCTCCCCTGCCTCCCCTGCCTCCCCTGCCTCCCCTGCTCCCCCTGCTCCCCTACCTCCCCTGCTCCCCCTGCTCCCCCTGCTCCCCCTGCCTCCCCTGCTCCCCCTGCCTCCCCTGCTCCCCCTGCCTCCCCTGCTCCCCCTGCTCCCCCTGCTCCCCCTGCCTCCCTGTCGAACGCAACTGAATGACTCC
>DATNRE010000563.1:0-4455 GCA_036703685.1 Candidatus Obscuribacterales bacterium | reverse complement strand
AATCCCAAACGGATTCTTGGCCGGGTTCTGGGGGAATGGGGATAGGTAGCATTTTAATGAATTCCTTCGTTTTGGTTGAGCAATAATTTAATTGTAATTATTACAGATTTTATTGACCTTGCCAAACGTTTATTTTTTCCCCTACCACAATCGATAAAAGTTTCCCATCAGGGCTAAAGCTAATGGATAAACTATTATTACCACTCAACTCTGCAACTGCCTGTTGAGTTGCCAGATTCCAAAATTTAATTGTGCTATTATAACTGCCATTATAATCAGTTGATGCTAAAGTTGTGCTATCGGGACTAAAAGCAATGTCGAAAATTTGTTCTTGATTCGGAAGTGAAGCCTGAATGTTCCCAGTTGCTACATCCCAAAGTTGAATAGTTGGATCAGAACCACCACCCGCTAAAATTTTACCATCGGGACTAAAAGCAATACTCTTAACCATTGTTGATCCAGGTAAATTGGCTTGAAGTTTTCCTGTGCTAACTTCCCAAAGTTTAACATTTCCATCTTCGCTTCCACTCGCTAAAATTTTACCATCGGGACTAAAAGCAACTGATGTCACTGGGGCTAAATGTCCTGTAAAATTAGCTATTTGTTTCCCTGTCGTCATATCCAACAATTTGATTGTGTTATCCCTACTTCCAGCCGCTAAAATTTTACCATCGGGGCTAAATTTTACAGAAAGAACCCAATTAGTTGTTGTTAAAGTCGTGATTAATTGTCCCGTCCCAACTTCCCAAAGTTTGATAGTTTTATCCTGACTGCCACTGGCTAATATTTGGCTATCCGGGCTAAACGCTACAGAGTAAACATCAGATGAATGTCCTTTCAAAGTCATCCGTTCTTGTCCAATCACATCCCAAAGTTTGACAGTTGTATCATTACTGCCACTGGCTAAGGTTTTACCATCGGGACTGAAGGCAACAGAATGAACCCATTGGGAATGACCAATGAAGGAATGAATTTTACTCGGTTTTGCCGAAAAAACAGGTGTTACTGCGACTGGAGACGGGTTTTCAGTGGGAGAAGGAACAACAGCAGGGGCCGGGGGTGTGGTATTGATGGGGGAGACAGTGACAGCAGGGGAAGCTAAGGGCGTGGGTTCTGGCGTTGGAGTGACGACGGTAGGGGAAGCTAAGGGTGTGGGTTCTAGTATGGGAGGAGGGTTTATAACGGCGACAGAAGGTTCTACGGGGGAAGGATTAGAGGTTGTTAAGTTCTCCTGAGACTGAATATTAGCCATAGCATCAAGATATTTCCATAATTGAAATTTCCACGCTAGATATAAACTGCTTCCCATTCCTAGAAAAGATCCGACTAAAAATAAGGTAAAAAATAACTTAAATCCTGATTTTTTAGGGGTTGGTTGAGGAGGAGGAGTAATTGGTCTAACAGAGGTTTTGCTTTTTTTGGGTATAACCGTTGTATTAATTTTTGGAGGTGGGGGAAGGGGTTTAGATTTAGATTTAGAGGAAGATTTAACCACAGTTGACTGAGGGGGGGAAACTGTTTTCTGCTTTAAAGTTTCTAATGCCGCTTCAGCAGATAAATAACGAGCTTGCCAATCTTCTTTTAAAAACTGATTTAAAACTTGTTTTAATTGAGGATCTTTTAAAGGTTGCTTTAAATAGTCTTGCCATTTTTCTGTCCAGCTATAACCTTGTTTTAACCAGAGTTCCTGGGGGACAATTCCGGTTAATAAATGAAAACAAGTAGCCCCTAAACTAAATAAATCACTGGCTGGATAGGCTTCTCCGGCTTGTATTTGCTCAAAAGACGCATATCCAAAGGAACCTAAACAAGTCCCAATTTGGGTTGTTACTTGGGCGGTGGCTGATAGCTGTTTAGAAACACCAAAATCGATTAATACAAATTCTCCTTTGCCACCTGAACGAGAACGTCGCATAATATTTTCAGGTTTGATATCCCGATGAATTACCTGTTTACTATGAATATTCTGAAGGATGGGAAGCAGTTCTAGCAGCAAATTTTTAATCTGTTTTTCATTCCAAAGTCCTTGGCTTTGTAATTCCTGTAATAAGTTTTGACCTTCAATATATTCTTGAACTAAATAGAGTTGTTGATCTTCTTCAAAATAAGCATAAAGTGTAGGAATATGGGGGTTATTTTCACCTAATGCTTGCATTCGTTGAGCTTCTTGCTGAAATAATTCAATTGCTTTTTTTAACGCCCAGGTTCCTTGTACTTTCGCGGCTAACTGTTTAATCACACAAGGCGCATTTAACCGATCTAGATCTTCTCCGCGATAAGTGCGACCAAACCCTCCCTCTCCGAGAAAATTAGTGGGTCTGTAACGGTCTCGTAATCGTTCAATTAATTTTGTACCACAACTTTGACAATAGGTTATTCCTTCTGGGTTTTCCGGTTGATTGCAGGTTGGATTTAAACAGCAAACCATAATTTTAGCCCTGGCATTAACGTTGATTATCCCTCAAAAGGAGTCTGGTCTCCTCTCCTATAATTATACATACAATTTGTTAACTTTATGCCATTCGCTTTAACTGTTTTCAAACATCAAGGTTGAAGATTAATCACCCATTCTTGATACAATAATGAGCCCGGAGCGTGTTTACAACTTCTTTGTGTCTTTGTGGTTAAATTAGGCTTAACCCTTGTCAAGATAACAGCAAAAACTGTGATAATCCTTAACTTTCTGCAATTCGATCTAACCGTTCTCGAATCGCTAAATTAAAGAGCGATCGCCGATTCTTGACTCACTCCAATAAAATTGTTAAAATAAAAATAGTATTGAGGTTAAATTTAACAATGGTAACTAACTCTCCTACCCTCATCAATCTTGGGAATAAATTAAATTATGATATTGGAATTAAGCAACTCAAAAAGGGTAAATATCAAACGTTTGTCTTAAAATACCCCAGTTTAAAAGCATCTGGAAATAGTCGAGAAGAAGCTATTGAAAAGTTATCTCAGCGTCTCCAAGATTTTTTAAAGGATACGGAAATTGTTAATTTAGAAATTGAGATTCCTCAACCGGAGCATCCTTGGATGAAATTTGCAGGAATATTTGAAAATGATCCTCAGTTTGATGAATTTTTACAAGCTATTCAAGATTATCGAAATGAAATTGATGCACAGGAGGAATCATGGTAAGTTTATGGGTATTAGATACGGATCATATCTCTGAATTGCAAAGAAGAAATCCCCGAATTATAGAGCGCATTGCTAGAATTAGTCCTGAAAATTTAGCTGTCACAATTATTACAATAGAGGAACAAGTGAGAGGACGACTTGATGTAATTAGGCGCGCGGAACAAGCTAATAATGCACTATTAGTACAAAGTTATGCAAGGTTGCGAGAAACTATCAACTTTTTTAAGAATCTTTGTGTCCTTGATTTTGATCAAGAAGCTGGCAATTATTATACAGAATTAAAACGTCAAAAAATTAGGATAGGAACACAAGATTTAAAAATTGCTTCTATTGTTTTATCTCAACAAGCAATTTTAGTCACTCGTAACCGTAAAGATTTTGAAAAAATACCCAGTTTATTAATAGAAGATTGGACGATTTAACCCTTAACTTTCTGCAATTCGGTCTAAACGTTCTCGAATAGCCAAATTAAAGAGCGATCGCACCGACATCCATAACCCAAATAGGGATAAAACCAAGACAAAAACCGCCCATCCTTGATAATTTCCTATTAATAAAATCGCCCCAGCAATTAAAGTAAATCCTGTCCAACAGATATAAATTAAAGTTTTAATCGCTAAATTAATCCGTCTTAAAGCGCGATCGCTTTCTAAAGACCTGACCCGAATTTGTAACTCTCCTTCTTCTAAACGTTCTTCTAACCGACGAATTAACACCTCTGATTTGCTCGGTTGTTGTAATCTAAATTTAATAAAATCTCGCGCCTGTTTTGCTAATTCTCCGACTAAATTTCCTCGCTCTTGAGAAATGGTTAAACTCTTAACAAAGGGTTGGGCGCAAGCCACTAAACTATATTTAGGATCTAAATTTCTCGCCAAACCATCCAAAGTGGTTAAAGACTTTAAAATAAACATCATTTGAGCGGGTAAACGGAAGGGTTGTTGCTCAAACATGATATAAATTTCTTCTTTAATTTGATTAAACATTTGAAAATCGACGGGTTTTTCCGTAAATTCTTCTAATAAAAATTTAACCATTTTTCTAACGGGTTTCATATCAGATACGGGTTCAATTAATCCAATATCTACTAAAGTCATTAAGACCACATCCGTATCTTTTTTTAACACGGCAAAAAAGGCTTTAATCATCTGATCCTTGGCTAAGGCTTTTACTTCTGCCATCATGCCAAAATCATAAAAAATTAAGTTTCCATCAACACTAACGGCAATATTTCCCGGGTGAGGGTCAGCTTGGAAAAAACCATCTTGAAGAATTTGTTTTAAATAACAACAAATCCCCAACTGATTGATCCGT
>DATNRE010000562.1:0-6147 GCA_036703685.1 Candidatus Obscuribacterales bacterium | reverse complement strand
AGGAAATCCCTTTTTTACTCCCCAAGAAGGGATTGCCAATGATCGGGCTAGAATTCGCGGTCAAGACTATATTAATTATGCCACTTATAATTATCTGGGAATGTGTGGCGATCCGATAGTTTCTGAGTTTGCCAAAGCAGCAATTGATCATTATGGAACCTCAGCCTGTGCGAGTCGGTTATTATCCGGTGAAAAGGTGATTCACCAAGAATTAGAACGGGCGATCGCTGATTTTGTTGGGGTGGAAGATAGTATTATTTTTGTCGGGGGTCATGCGACTAATGTGACCACCGTGGGGCATTTATTCGGACAACATGATCTGATTGTACATGATGCCCTGAGTCATAATAGTTTATTACAAGGAGCGTTATTATCGGGGGCGACGGCGATCGCTTTTCCCCATAATGATTGGCAAACTTTAGATCAAATATTGCGAGAACGTCGCCCCCGTTATCAACGGGTTTTAATTATTGTGGAAGGGGTCTATAGTACCGATGGAGATATTCCCAATTTACCCGAATTTATTCAGGTTAAAAAACATCATAAAGCCTTTTTAATGGTGGATGAAGCCCACTCAATCGGGGTATTAGGAAAACAAGGTCGAGGCATTGGAGAACATTTCGGCATTAATCCCCATGATGTGGATTTATGGATGGGAACTTTAAGCAAATCCTTTGCTAGTTGTGGGGGCTATATTGCCGGATCTCAAGCCTTAATTGAATATCTGAAATATACTGCTCCGGGGTTTGTTTTTAGTGTGGGAATTTCTCCACCCAACGCAGCTTCTGTGATTGCGGCAATTCAGGTATTGAAAAATGAACCTCAACGGGTAGAAACCTTACATCAAAGAGCTAAATTATTTTTAACTTTAGCCAAAAATCAAGGCTTAAATACCGGGTTAAGTCAAGATTCTCCCGTGATTCCCATTATTGTTGGAGATTCTTGGAAATCCGTACAACTGTCTCAAAATTTGTTCAAGCGGGGGATTAATGTACCTTTTATGTTTTATCCCTCCGTCCCTAAAAATGCGGCACGGTTACGATTTTTTATTACTTGTAACCACAAGGAAGAACAAATTCGTTATACTGTAGACACTCTTGCCGAAGAAGTGGCAAAATTGTCAGAAACTCCATGATTTTCGGAAATTTTCTGAACTGAAATTTTTATCTTTTACAGGGTTAATAATAATGCGTGTTCTTTTAATTTATCCCATTTTCCCCCAAAGCTTTTGGTCATTTGAAAAAGCGCTCGCTTTAGTTAACCGAAAAGCCTTACTTCCCCCGTTAGGGTTAATTACGGTAGCCGCAATTTTACCCCAAGAGTGGGAGTTTAAATTAGTAGACCGGAATGTTCGAGAAATCACCGAAGCCGAATGGAATTGGGCGGAATTGGTGATGGTTTCGGCAATGATTGTCCAAAAAGATGATTTTTTGGAGCAAATTCGCGAGGCAAAACGACGGGGGAAAAAAGTCGCCGTAGGGGGCCCCTATCCCACCTCCACACCCCAATCGGCAGAAATTGCTGGGGCGGATTATTTAGTTTTAGATGAAGGAGAAATCACCTTACCGTTATTAGTAGAAGCCATAGAAAGGGGAGATGAAAAAGGGGTTTTTCGCATCGAAGGAGACAAACCCGATGTGACGACTTCTCCGATTCCTCGCTTTGATTTATTGGAGAAAGAAGCCTATGATATGATTTCTTTGCAATACTCCCGGGGCTGTCCGTTTCAGTGTGAGTTTTGCGATATTATTGTGTTATATGGACGTAAATCTCGAACCAAAACTCCGGCTCAACTTTTAGCGGAATTAGATCGGTTAAAAGAATTGAATTTTAGTCAGGGTGTTTTCTTAGTAGATGATAATTTTATCGGCAATAAACGCAACGTTAAGTTATTGCTGCATGAATTAAAAGTCTGGATGAAGGAAAATAATTATCCTTTCCGTTTAACTACGGAGGCTTCCATTGATTTAGCTCAGGATCAAGAATTAATGGATTTGATGGTTGAATGTAATTTTCGGGCTGTATTTTTGGGAATTGAAACCCCCGATGAAGATAGCTTAAATTTAACTAAAAAATTCCAAAATACTCGGGATTCCTTGAGTGATTCCGTGGAAAAAATTATCCGATCTGGGTTACGGGTGATGGCGGGATTTATTATTGGTTTTGATGGGGAAGAAAAAGGCGCGGGCGATCGAATTGTACGATTTGTGGAAAAGACTACAATTCCCATTGCTATGTTTAGTATGTTGCAGGTTTTACCCAATACCGCCCTTTGGCATCGTTTAGAAAAAGAAGGACGATTAATTAAGGAAACCGGGAATGCAAATCAAACTACCTTAATGAATTTTCTGCCCACTCGACCGCTTGAAGAAATTGCCCTAGAATATGTGAATGGATTTTATGAATTGTACGATCCTCAACGCTATTTAGATCGCACTTACCGTCATTTTATGATGATCGGAGAGCCGAAAACTAATTCCATTGGGCGGAAATTAGTGGATATGAAAACAATGCGAGCGCTGTTTATTTTATGTTGGTATCAAGGGGTTGTGCGGGAAACTCGTTCGACGTTTTGGCGATATTTATGGAATATTTTACGACACAAACCCCGGGTTTTAGATCATTATTTGGTGGTTTGTGGACAGGTAGAGCATTTCTATGAATATCGCCAAATTGTTAAGGATCAAATTGAGCAGCAACTGAAAGAGCAACAAGTAGAAAGCCAACGTCAGCTATCGAGTGTAACGCCATAGCTGAGAAACTCAATTTTTATATCGAGAAAATGGGTTTCTGAAGTTCAAGCCTAGGTTTTATCTCTTAGCTGAAATTCAGAAACTCAGTTTTTAGATCATCTAAGATAAAATCTAATCTGCAATTTTTGTGAATTTTTTTCCTATCCTATGGGAAAATTAAATCCATGGTTTGATTTGTTAAACTTCCACTGAGAAAAAACAGTGTCTCCGACTTATCCACAAAAACATCGGAATTTTAGGGTGGCTCAAACACGACGTCAGTTTTTGCAAACTTCCGTTGCTGCGATGGTAGCGTCATCCCTGTCAAGCTGTGGTTGGACATTGGCTCAGGTCAAAACCACCCCAAACACTCAGATTTCCTCTGATACCTTGTACATTTACACCTGGTCTGGCTACACGGATCAGGATTTGTTAGATCATTTTCGAGAGGAAACGGGGTTAAAAGTTGTGGCTGATGTCTTCGATTCTAATGAAGCCATGTTAGCCCGACTGCAAGCGGGAGGAGCCGGCGCCTATAGTGTCATCTATCCTTCGGGATATATGGTAGAAAAAATGATCGAAATAGGGCTATTAGCGGAACTCGATCACTCTTTATTAGTGGGATTAGAAGATTTATTTCCCCAATTTAAAGACCCAATTTATGATCCCGGTGGTCTTCATAGTGTGCCGATTAGTTGGGGAACAACGGGGTTAATTTATAACCCGAATAAATTAGAAACTCCCCCGAAAGATTGGAGTTATTTATGGGAAAATAAAGATAATTTATCCAAGCGATTCACGTTACTTAATGATGTGCGGGAAGTCATGGGAGCCGCGTTAATTCTGTTAGGCTACTCCTATAATTCTACTGACCCCAATGAAATTCGACAAGCCTATGAAAAGTTAGTAGAATTACGACCCAAAATTGCTTCTTTTACCACGGATTCTTGGCGACCTCAAATGATTGTCGGGGATTTATCAATAGCCATGTGTTATTCCTCCGATGCCGCAGAAATTAAGGAGGAAAATGAGGATTTAAGATATATTACTCCCTATAGTGGATCATCTTTATGGATTGATACCATGGTCATTCCTAAAAGCGCTCCCAACCCCGACGCAGCCTATAAATGGATTGATTTTATGTTGCGACCCGATGTGGCAGCCACCTTAGTTAAACGCTTAAAATTTGCTACTCCTTCGAGATTAGCCTATGAAAAATTACCCGATGTTTTAAGAAATGATCCCACTTTATTTCCCCCAGAATCAATCCTAGCTCGCAGTGAAATGATTCATGATTTGGGTAAAGCTAATGAAATTTATGAACGGTATTGGACACGGCTAACCAGTTAATTTTTGATGGTTGAGGTGTTTACTGTTAAGCGTTACGGGCGGGTTATTTCTGATCTTTTTTCCTGCATAAAAACCAACAAATGATAATAAATTATGACTATTTCAACAAAAAATTCGATAACTTCTTCTCCACCCCCGATTAAAAAAGGCTGGCGACAACTGGGTTCTCAATTGATTGGCCCCTTGGCATTATTAGGGCCATCGGGTTTATGGTTATTACTCTTATTAATCCTGCCCACTCTATTAATTTTTCAACTCAGTTTAGTTAAGGATATTCGCCCTGGGGATTTAGTTATTCCCAATGGCATTTATAATTATTTAAGAGTATTTGAACCGATTAATTTATTAGTGATTTGGCGATCGCTCTTTTATGCCTTTGGGACTACCACAATTTGTTTACTTCTGGGGTTTCCCGTCGCCTATTGGATTGCTCAATTAGCCCCGAAACAGTGGAGAAATGTCATATTATTAGCCTTTGTTTTGCCCCTGTGGACATCTTCTTTATTAAGAACTTACGCTTGGATTACCATATTAAGACCGACTGGAGTATTAAACTCCGTTTTAGGATTAATTGGATTACCCGCCTTAGAACTCTTAAACCGAACTCCGGCGGTTTTAATTGGCATGGCCTATAGTTATTTACCCTATATGGTAACAGTTTTATACGCCTCTTTAGAAAAATTAGATCGACGATTATTAGAAGCCTCCGCCGACCTAGGAGCGCGACCTGTAGAAACATTTTGGAAAGTCACAGTTCCCCAAACCTTGCCAGGAATTGCCGCCGGATCTCTGCTAGTTTTTATTAGTTCCATGGGAGATTTTGTCGATCCCGAACTATTAGGAGGAGCCTCCAGTATGACGGTTTCTCGATTAATTTATAACCAATTTTTAGGATCAACTCAAAATTGGGGTTTTGGTTCAGCCTTGAGTATGGTCTTAATTTTTGGGGTGAGTATTGCGATCGCACTTTTACTTAAATATGGAGATAGTAAACCCTCTCGTTAATTAAAATAAATTAGGAAAAATTTATGCAAGAAATCCAACAACAACCAGAGGAGATACTTGATATGGCTACTAAACCAAAGTTTAGAATTTCTTGGCAGGTCATTTTTGTCGGTTTGATGTTTTTTTATATGTACCTGCCGATTTTTGTCTTAACATTTTTTAGTTTTAATAAATCTCGATATAGTGCGGGATGGGAAGGATTTACCTTACAATGGTATGTTAAATTATTCCAAGATGCTAGAATTTTAACCGCTTTAAAAAATAGTTTAACCGTGGGATTTTTTGCCGTAGGAATTGCCGCAATTATTGGCACATTAATGGCCGTAGGACTAGCCCGTTATCAGTTCCCCGGAAAGAGCTTATATCAAGGAGCATCCTATTTACCCTTAATTATTCCTGATATTGCTATGGCGGTAGCAACCCTAGTCTTTTTAGCCGCCGTTGCCATTCCCCTCAGTTTATGGACAATTGTATCCGCCCATGTTGTCTTTTGTTTAGCCTACGTTGCCTTAGTAGTTTCTACCCGTTTAGCCGATTTAGACCCCCATTTAGAAGAAGCTGCCTTGGATTTAGGAGCAACACCCATAGAGGCATTTATTCAAGTCTTATTACCCCAATTAATGCCCGGAATTATATCAGGTTGTTTACTAGCTTTTGTATTAAGTATGGATGATTTTTTAATCGCCAGTTTCACCGCCGGAAGTGGGGCAAATACCTTACCCATGGAAATATTTAGTCGAATTAGAACTGGAGTCAAACCCGATATTAATGCTTTGAGCGTCATCCTAATTTTAGCATCTGGATTCCTTGCCTTATTTGGGGAATATTTACGCATTCAAGGAGAAGGAAAACGCCTAAAAAACTAAACCCGTAGTAAGCCCTTCAGGGCTTAATCTTTAGTATTATATTTATCTCATAATTGAAGATAATAGACCAAAATCATGTACACCCAAAAACCCGGTCTCTTTAAGAAACCAGGTTTTTATTCAGGGAGGATAAAAAACGTTAAAGATTGAAGTATTTAGAAACAGGATGATAGGTAATAAACGCCGTCGTAGAC
>DATNRE010000561.1:0-2347 GCA_036703685.1 Candidatus Obscuribacterales bacterium | reverse complement strand
TCTCGACTCAGGCGATCGCCAGATATAATTCTTTCAACTAATTGATTCAGCCAGATTTGTAAGTCTTCTTGGGTTTCCCAATTCTGAGGAACTTCCAATGGGGAATCACTCACCGAAGACAAACTATTATTAAGCGCGGGTACTGGTGCAACTACATTGATCATGCCGGAATTTTAAATTATCCAAACTGAGTTATAACATAAGTCTGGGAGCTTGAAAACTCAGTGTCTTCAGACCTGAGATGAAAAGCGACACTTCGACAGGTATTACAGTGAGCTTGTCGAACTGCTCAGTGACCGCTCAGGGGGTTTTAACCCCCGTGAATATTTCTCCAATATATGTTAATATGTCCGGTGACAGGAAAAGGTAAACAACCTGTATAAAAACCTAGTCGCCTAACGGCAAAACGCTGAACCTTGACAATTGAATCTATAGGGTTCTACTGCAAAGTTCTAGTTTTCCCCCAGCAGTGGGTAAAAGATTCATGGGAGCTAGACGAACAGTTTTCAAGCAAAAAAGAACTCGCAGCAGTTCGACAGGCTCACTGCGAATAGGGTAGGGCATACCCGAATTTACGCTTGGGGAGAATCCCACCTCTGGTTAAAGCACTGCAAGGTACTTTGATTAAGTGGTTTCGTTGAACCAAGAATCGAGCGCGTCTTCAGACCTGAGAGTGTCAAATCAAAGAAGGGAGCCATCTGTTTGATCAAAATCTAAAGTTGTTTCAAAGCCCTGGGTCGGCGTCCATCTCAAGGCCCCATCTCGACCCGTCCAGAAGATTTGAGTTTGCTGTTGATTTAGGGTTTCTACGGTTTTCGGGTCAATAGAATTGGAAGAAGCGATCGCAATTTTCGGCTTTAATAAAGATAAAAGTTCCGGGGTTAAGGATTCTCCCGACCACCATAATACCTGAGTTGACCTGAGCTTTTGAATCAACTGTTGTTGTTGGGATATGGAAGTTTCTCCCAATAATGTCCAAAGATTTTGACCAATTTTAAATTGAATTACCGGAGGTTGAGCACTTAATAACTCCAATTCTACAGAACCTAACAAAATCGGTTGACCGACAGTTAGGGAAACATAATTTCCTTTTTGTTGGGCTAAGGCTTTTAGAATAATTTCATTAGTGGCTTGATAGTTTTTTTTCGGAGTAGGATTATCATAAAAAGTTTGAATTGGAATATTTTCTAAAATTAACGGCCAACCAATACTTAAACCGAGTTGAGAATGGGTCGCCACGGCGTTATTGATTGCATTAATCCCCTGGGCATTTAAAAAGGGTAAAACCGCAAATTTAGTAGTATTCTGACTCCCGCTATTCATTAAGGTGACTTGTCCTTTTTCTTCAATCACTAAAATCGGTTCTTGAGGGGTACTCAGAAGGGTGGCTTGAAACCCTAGGGTTTTAGTAGACCAACTGGGGATAATTATAATAAATAGAGCTAGGGTGACGGCAAAGAGAACAGGAATAAATCGGGTTTTTGAACGGGAAAATTTGGGGTTTGATGCTGGGTTAATCCAAGTAAAATAAACCCAAATTAATAGGATTAAACTATAGAGCGTTATTAATTGAATTAAGGAAATACTGCCCACTGCAATCGAATTTCCTGGGAGTTGACTAAAATATTTGGCGATTTCAATTAGACCTAAAATTGGATAATAAAGAAATTGGGCGATCGCACTTCCTAAACTGGGTATGAATAAAGCGGATAAGGCACTCGCCATTCCTCCTAAGGTGATTATAGAAATCAGGGGAGAGGCAATAATATTAACCAGAATACTATAGGGAGATAATACTTTAAAAACATAGAGTTGCAAAGGCAATGTCCAGATCAGTGCTGATAAAGGCACAGCAATTAAGGACGCGAACAAAGGAGGCATCCAATTCAACCTGTCCATTAAGGGAGGAACCGTAACCATTAATCCTAAAGTGGCTAAAAAACTCAGTTGAAATCCAATATCAGAAATCCAATTTGGATTAACAACTAATAATAAAATAGCGACGATTAATAATACGTTTAAAGGTTTAGTTTGCCGTTGGGTTAACAGGGCAATTAATACCGCCAAACCCATTAATGTTGCCCGTAATACCGAAGGAGAAATCCCAGTTAATCCTAAATAAATCAGTAAGGTTAATAATCCCAAACTAAATCTAACCGTGGGAGAAAACCTTTGAGTTATAGCTAAAATAACTCCCAATAAAAATGAGACTTGAAATCCTGATGCTGCCAGAATATGAGCGAGTCCAACTTGAACAAAAATATCTCGAATATCGTAGGGTAAATCAACAGCTAAACGTCCTAAGACCATGGCGCTTAATAGGGAACCTTTGGGAACTCCTAATAAT
>DATNRE010000560.1:0-3910 GCA_036703685.1 Candidatus Obscuribacterales bacterium | reverse complement strand
AGGTCAAAACCCTACGGGGATCAAAAAACCAACCATTTTTTTGTTGAGCATAGAACATATTGTTACCGTCCACAAAAATAGAAAGACGGTTTTTTACGTTAGGCATAGAAAATTAAGACCTAATATTTGTAGAAATGAATTTAATCTAAATATTCTATCTTAACATCCATAATCAAATAAAGGATAGGCCTCAACAAAGGCTGTTGTCTCGCCATAAACATTTTATTCGATAGATGTAAAGATATAATCCGATCCTACTGCATTAATTTGGCAGTCAACACTAATATATCTGGGTGATTCATATAATTTTATGTTTATAAAATACCATATATGATTATATTTAATTATCGGTTTAACGAAAATTTACAATAATCTCAGCCCTTTTGGGAAAAGTTCTTGAAAACCCTGAAAGTTTATATCCCTGATAGAGAAACTCATCTAACATTTTTCCTAAGCCCAGAAATCGATTGAGTCACAGACGGAGCTAAAATTTCTTACTTTCTAGGGCCCATCGTGCGAGTTCGGTACGATTATGGAGGCCGGTTTTTCCCAACATATTACTGACATGGCTTTCAATAGTACGTTGACTGACTTTCATAATTCGAGCAATATCACGATTTGCTAAACCTTGGGTGACTAAACGAACAACCCTTAACTCCGTTGGGGTAAGTTGTATATTCCGGCGCACCCGCAGTTTCGGGCCATTACTATCAATATTGGCACCTTGTCGGCTGGTCAAACGGGATGCTTGGCGCAGGGAAGACTCAACTTGAGCCACTAATTCTTCCGGCTCAAAGGGTTTGACAATATAAACATCGGCTCCGGTATTTAAGCCTTTAACCTTATCCTGACTTTGACCTTTAGCTGATAAAAATAGAACCGGAATCCCGACGGTGCGAGGGTCTTCTCGAATTTTTTTCACCAGACTATAACCATCCATTTCTGGCATCATAATATCGCAGATCATCAGATCAGGAAGTTCATCATCGAGAATTTCTAGGGCTATTACACCGTTCTCTGCCGTGACGACATCATATCCCCTAAACTCTAAATAGTCCCTGACCAATAAAATCAGGTTAGGGTCATCATCCACAAGCATTAGTCGTTTTTGCTCTCCGTTCCTATCCTTCATTTAAAACCTGTTCCAAGGTCGAATCCGACAATAACATTAAGGTCAATTTTTGATATCTGGTTTGGTGATATCTGTTTAGAGGTTTATTTCCGATCAAGAGATATCACCCAAATATAGATCTATTCGCAAGTATAATAGATTACTCAACAATTTATCCAAGATCGATTATACCTGAAATCCAACCTGCTTAAGTTAAAAATACTGGGGAAAAAAAACATTTAAACTTTTAACAGATCGGTTTTCTAGTCCCTCACCCAAAGGGGGATTAGGAAAAATCATGGGGTAGAGGATGGGTTAAAAACACATACTCTTGGACTACTTGAGAACCTAAAATATGTTCTTGAAGAATCCGTTCAATTACCTCTGGTGTGGCGGAATGATACCAAACCCCATCGGGATAAACGACCAAAATAGGGCCATGAGTACAAACACGCAGACAATTTGTCTTGGTTCTAAAGGTGCAACTGGGTTTACCCTCTGTCACCTGATCCAGTTTTAACTCAGTTAATCGTTTTTTCAAATAGTCCCACGCCTCTAAACTGTTTTCTTTAGAACAGCACAGGGGTTTAGTCTGATCCGCACAAATAAAAATATGACGCTCAATTTTATCTAATCCCAAGGTCTGTACTTTTTTCGCTAGATCAACCTTGATTAAATCAGACTCAGAGGAAGTAATGCCCGCAGATTCCAACGAAGATGACATAGAATTACGCAATTTGATCAAAAAAAACCTAAAAAACCATCCTAACAGTTGTTGATTGTAGATTGTTGATTATAAGAAACCACCGCTAACGCCAGACTACTTACTCCCCCTACTCTCCCTGCTCCCCTACCTCCCCTACCTCCCCTGCTCCCCCTGCCTCCCCTGCCTCCCCTGCTCTCCCTGCTCCCCTACCTCCCCTGCTCCCCCTGCTCCCCCTGCCTCCCCTGCTCCCCCTGCCTCCCCTGCCTCCCCTGCTCCCCCTGCTCCCCCTGCTCCCCCTGCTCCCCCCGCATCCCCCGCTCCCTTGTTCGGGAACCCGTACAACTTAGACTGTTGCAATGGGGAGGCTTTTTTCGGTAAATTAGCACTCAGGGATCGAGAGTGCTAATTTGAATTCCTCAAAGGAAATGACCAAGCTCTGATCACCGAATATTTTGTAACGTGGAGGCTCATAAATGGCTGCTGTATCTCTAAGCGTATCAACCGTTAAACCCCTTGGTGAGCGCGTTTTCGTTAAAGTTAGTGCATCTGAAGAAAAAACATCCGGTGGAATTTTACTCCCTGATACCGCCAAAGAAAAACCCCAAGTCGGCGAAGTGATCGCCGTTGGCCCTGGCAAACGTAACGACGATGGTTCCCGCTCGGAATTAGAAGTCAGCGTCGGTGACAAAGTTCTCTACTCCAAATACGCTGGCACTGACATCAAACTCGGTACCGAAGAATTTGTTCTGTTAGCCGAAAAAGACATCTTAGCGATCGTCAACTAATGGTTGTTTTCAACCCTAGATCGTACACCACAAATTTGTCATCCGATCCACAAGGTTAAAACCCATTCCTTCTGAAATTCATTTCTAATTATCAACCTAAAACCAGAATACCAAACATGGCTAAACGTATTATTTACAACGAAAATGCTCGTCGCGCCCTAGAGCGTGGTATGGACATCCTGGCGGAATCCGTTGCCGTCACCCTTGGCCCCAAAGGTCGTAACGTCGTATTAGAAAAAAAATTTGGTGCGCCCCAAATTGTGAATGATGGCGTCACCATTGCTAAAGAAATTGAACTAGAAGATAACATCGAGAATACTGGAGTTGCCTTGATTCGTCAAGCCGCTTCCAAAACCAACGACGCGGCCGGCGACGGAACCACCACTGCAACGGTTCTAGCCCACGCCATGGTTAAAGAAGGTCTGCGGAACGTCGCAGCCGGCGCTAACCCCATTGAACTCAAACGCGGTATTGATAAAGCCACGACCTTTTTAGTGGAAAAAATCGCCGAACACGCCCGCCAAGTGGAAGACTCCAAAGCGATCGCTCAAGTCGGTTCCATCTCCGCCGGAAACGACGAAGAAGTCGGTAAAATGATTGCTTCGGCCATGGATAAAGTCGGTAAAGAAGGCGTGATTTCCCTCGAAGAAGGAAAATCCATGACCACCGAATTAGAAATTACCGAAGGGATGCGCTTTGACAAAGGCTATATCTCCCCCTACTTCGCCACCGATACCGAACGGATGGAAGCGGTTCTGGAAGAACCCTATCTGTTAATTACCGATAAAAAAATCACCTTAGTTCAAGACTTAGTGCCTGTTCTCGAGCAAGTTGCCCGTTCTGGCCGTCCTTTAGTGATTATCGCTGAAGATATCGAAAAAGAAGCCTTAGCGACCCTGGTGGTTAACCGTCTGCGCGGTTTGCTGAATGTGGCCGCCGTTAAAGCTCCTGGTTTTGGCGATCGCCGCAAAGCCATGTTAGAAGATATCGCCGTCTTAACCGGTGGTCAACTCATCACCGAAGATGCGGGTCTGAAACTGGAAAACGCCAAGCTGGATATGCTCGGTAAAGCCCGTCGGATCACCCTGACCAAAGATAACACCACCATCGTTGCTGAAGGCAATGAAGCACCTGTTAAAGCCCGTTGTGAGCAAATTCGCCGTCAAATGGAAGAAACCGAGTCTTCCTACGACCGGGAAAAACTCCAAGAACGCTTGGCTAAATTAGCCGGTGGTGTGGCCGTGATCAAAGTCGGTGCGGCTACCGAAACCGAAATGAAAGATCGCAAGCTGCGTCTGGAAGATGCCA
>DATNRE010000559.1:0-11365 GCA_036703685.1 Candidatus Obscuribacterales bacterium | reverse complement strand
CGCCTGCTATTAACCCAACTGGAGGCGGAGCCTCCCCTGGCCGTTCCCGGGTAGAACCCAGGAACCAGGGGGAACCAGGGGGAAAGTCATGTTTCTATTGTCTCGGTGATGTAGAAGACCCCATTTCCACACCCCTGTAATAATCAAATAGTTTAGATTTTATCGAGAACTGCGATATGCCAATTTCCTTAGCTCGACTCCTCGTTCGTTACCGTATTCTGAGTGTAGCGATCGCCAATGCAGGCATCACCTGGATTATCTTAATTATTGCGCCCCTGGGACTCTTTGCCGTAATTACCTGTACCCTAACTGTGTTTATGGGTAGTCTGATCGTGACTACGTTAGGCGATCGGGCCCTCGATCATCTCTTACACCTCGAAGGCGAACAACTACGACAAACAGACCTAACCCCAAACCCTGGTACATCACCGTTTCAAAGCGATCGCCACCTATCCAACCCACAACGCCGAGAAATCAGCGATCGCTAATTTACCAAAAATGCGTAAAACCTGAAAATTGAACCGATATCAATATAGATCCCTCTTAACCGCCATGTCCATTTGTTTACATCTCAGTCCATCCCAAACCCACGAAACCCTGTCCTATCAGATATTAACCCTAGAACTGACCGGACAAGACCGAATTATTGAACCCCAGGACATTGCAACCCTGGAACTCCCAACCGGAATTAACCCCCAGGGGGGAATAGTGATATCAGGACGGGGCCCCATTTGGTTATATGGCTACCTGATCCACGAACTCCATCCGACCGCCTGGATCGCCTGTTATGACCCCCGCTTGGGTGCGATCATTGTTTCTAGTCATAGCCGAAAAGTGAGAGTAGGTCAAGTTTTACCCCTAGCTATTTCTCTTTTTAATCATTCCCCCGCCCTCGATCCCCTGTGTCCTGCCTTGATGATTGTTGGGCCGCCGGATAGCGGGAAAAGCGTCCTGTCCCATGCCTTATTTAAAGCCCTTCTGCCCGAATATCCTAATATTTATTTACAAAGAGCTCATTGGGATGGAGAGGGCAATTATAGTTTAGAATTGGGAGAGGATAAAACACCGGAGGTGATCGAAACGTTTAAAGCCCAAAATCGAGGCGGGTTAACGGAGCGTTTTTATCCCTATCATGCCCAGGGTATCCTACAACTGCGACGTCACAAATCGTTAATTATTGTGGATGTTGGCGGCATGGTGCAACCGGAAAAGTATCCTATATTAGAGGCCTGTAGCCACTATTTGATTATTAGTTCTAAGCCCGAAGCGGTCAACTCCTGGCATGAATTCTGTGGTCAAAGAGGGAATTTAACTCCGGTGGCGGTGATTTCTAGTGTGTTAACTAATACGGAGGAGGTGCATCAAATTCAACCCTATATTGAGATCACCAGTGGCGCTTGGGTGATGGGTCAAGCTCCCGCTATTCCAGAAGTTTTGTTAAAGAAAGTTAAAGCCTTAATTCACAATTAACCAGAAGGATATCAGATGAATAATCCGGGTGATCATTTATCATTAAAAGCTGCACTGGGAGTGATGCAGCAAGCTGTTCTCGAATTATTAGAATGGTCTAATTTTAGTTTAAATAGTGAGTTTAAAACAGACTTAGACAATCAGGCAATTAATAAGGCTAAAGGACTATTCTCGTGGACAGAAACCAGCGAAATTAAAATTAAACCCCTACGCCTATTATTTGATGCGGTAAAACTGGATCATGAACAAGATAATATCTATTACACTAAACCCCAAGTTATTGAAAATCAAGATCCCATTATTCCCTATCCAGTCAATCAAGAACCAACAGCAAATGAATTACAGACTCTTAAAGATCAAATTAATGAAGAAATAAAAGAACTAAAATTAAATCAATCTGACTGGGATAATTTATCATTATTAACCCTAATTGTTGAGAAATACGGATCATTTATCAGTTTTGTTTATCCTAATGTCGCCTTAATTGATATAGCGCGTTCAACGGCGGCGGTGGCTGCGGCGTTAGCAGAAAATTCTGAAGCTCAAAACCTCTATTTAATTGCGGGTGATTTATCAGGAATTCAAAATTTTATTTATACAATTTCTTCCGATGGGGCGTTAAAATCTCTGCGCGCTAGAAGTTTTTATTTAGAATTAGTCACAGAAGAAATTGTTCAACAACTGTTAATCGAATTAAAGTTACCGAAAACCAGCGTAATTTATGCGGGAGGAGGAAATCTCTATATCCTGTCATCAGGAGATGAAGAAAAAGCTAAAAAGGCTGTTCAGAAAGTGGGCGATCGCTTTAATCAATGGCTCATAAAAAGTTTTCAAGGTAAAGTATTTTTAGCGTTAGATTATGTTAAGTTACCAACAGTAAATGTAAGTAAAAAAGAACTATCTAAAGCCTGGGAAGAAGTTCCTCAAAAGTTAGGAAAACTCAAACATCGGAAATTTGAAGCACAACTTAATGACTTTCTAGCGAGAAAACCCAGTTATGAACCCTGTAGAGTTTGTCATCGAGATGATACAGAAAATTTAGAACCCCTTTCTGATCAAGATTCGGTTTTAGCTTGTCCAACTTGTCGAGATATGTTTGCTTTGGGAGGAGAATTACTCAAAGTTGATCTGATTATTCGCTCCCCAGAAAAAGAATTAAAAGGATCACACCATCGGATTGACTTTGATTGGGATGAAACCCCCATTTACTATCATGTTTTCCGTCAGTGGAAACAGATTACTACTCACGAATCTGATACGGTACTATTAGTTAATGATTGGAATTTAGAACACTACCGTTTTCGATGCTTTAAAAATCCATCCCCTCTGTTTTTAGGACAATATGCTCAAGAAAGTTATGAAGAACAAAATCAAACAATTCGTGCTAATGAATTAGCGGATATGGCTGAAGGAATTAACCGAGTTGGTTATCTGCGAATGGATGTTGATAAACTCGGTCAAATTTTCGCCAAAGGGTTAGGAGATGATCAAAATTTACCCAGACTCGCGGGGTTATCTCGACAAATGACCTACTTTTTTAAGGTATATCTGAATAGTTTAGCGAAAAATCGCAAGGATAATTTATTTCAACCTTTGGGAAATTCAGTTAAGTCTTTAAGTCAAAGCGATCGCCAAAATTTAGTCTTCATTTATGCGGGAGGAGATGATCTATTTATTAGTGGTGCTTGGAATGAAGTTGTGGAATTTAGCTTTGATGTTTATCAATCCTTTCGCCACTATACAGGTCAACATCCAGATATTACTATTTCCGGTGGAATTAGTTTAGCGGGGGCAAAATTTCCCCTCTATCAAGCCGCTTCAGAATCAGGAAGTGCTGAAGAAAAAGCGAAAGGAAATGGACGGGATAGTTTGGGGTTATTTAATACAGCATTAAAATGGGAAGAATGGTTAGGTAAAGAAAATATAAAGGTTGCACAATTACAAACCATTGATGCTACAATAAAGAAATATTTGCAAACGGTTTCTCTCCCGGATCTGTTGGGAGTTCTCCCCTTTGTGCAAAAACTTCAAACCCTAGAAGTGAATACCTCCAGAAATTTTGTCCGTAACTTATTAACAACGGCTCAACTCCAAGAGCAAAAAATTAAAGATTTTAAAGATAAACATCAAGAAAAAGGAGATGAACGTTCCCTGAATGATATTCGATACTATTTGCACTTACCAAAAGTTGCCTATACCTTAGCAAGATTACCGGATAAGGTTCGCAATAATGAAGGATTTAGACCCGTTATGACTTCCCTAAAAAATCCTTATAATGCTCCTTATTTTCGAGCGATCGCCACTTGGATTGAATACTTAAATCGTTGATAAAATTCTCAGGATTTATGATATGATGACAATAACAACTCCCCCAAAACTTTCATTTGAAAACTATCTAAATTATGATGATGGGACAGATAACCGTTATGAGTTAGAAGACGGAGAATTAATTCTAATGAATCCCCCAACATTTGATCATGCGTTAATTATCCGCTTCTTAACAAATGCCTTGGAAGCCGAAATTAATCGAGTTAATTTGCCTTGGATAACGTTGCATAATATAGGAGTCAGAACATCTATTAATCGCTCTCGCATCCCAGATATTTCTGTTATAAATAGAGAGCAAATCATCCGCAGGGATATATCGGCTATTGTTGAATCAGCAATTATAGCAGTAGAAATTGTTAGTCCCGAATCCAAAATTAGGGACTACCGCTATAAAAGATCAGAATATAGCGTTGTCGGGATTCCTGAATATTGGATTGTTGATCCAAGCGAACAAAAAATCACCATTTTGCAGTTAGTAGAGGGACTGTATGAAGAACAAACTTATCAAGGAAATCAGAGAATTATTTCTCTGACTTTCCCCGAACTCAATTTAACCCCGGAACAGATTTTTAACCTATAATTTGAGTTAATTATGCCCATTGATAAAGACATTGAAAACCACATCAAGTCTGACAAGCTTAAATCTTTGAAAGACTATTCAATTAGAGAGTTAGTCAAACACGCTCAAGAATTCGGCCCTTATCTAAAAGAGCAGAAATTGCAAACTAACCAAATTCGCAAGTTTTTGGATGCTATTAATCGGCTGAAAGTCAAAATTGCCCAAAACGCAGATCAGAGTACACAAAATTCTGAACAGAACAATAAAACTGTGTTTAGCAAAATTGAGCCAGAAGTTGTATTGTTAAAACCCAAACTTGCCTATGCTGCCGCTCGACAACCAGCCGCTAAACCACTTAGTAAAGTGATATCTGTTGCCATTGACAAAGTACATAGTATAGAAGATTTTGAACGTCTTGTTCAATTCATTGAATCAACCATTGCATACCATAAAGCTGAAGGAGGACAATAAATCATGACGGTAATTGATAGACCCCAAAAAAACTTACTCGGAAAAATTATTATTACCAGTACCCTGGTTGTTGAAACCGGATTACATATTGGCGGTGGCGGTGAAAATTTGGATATTGGGGGATTAGATAAACCCGTCATTCGTGACCCCATGACCCAGCGCCCTTATCTCCCTGGTTCTTCAATTAAAGGAAAACTCCGGGCGATATTAGAACGGTGGTTAAAAAAACCTTTAAATCGTTCAGGAGGAAGCGGAACCTATCGTTATGAAAGCGACGATTTAGAAGACGGATATACAGAGATTTCTCCAGGTAAATTTGTTCGCTATCAAGGGGCGAGAACCTGTGAATTAAGTCGAGTATTTGGGTCAACGGGAGGATCAAGCTGTTATCTCAAAGCTGATATTATTGGATTAGAAGAATTAGAAAATAAAGGCAATTCTCAAACCATTAATGGGGAAACCTATATCAAAACGAAAGGACGGAATCATCCCGCACGATTAATTGTTAGAGACTGTCATTTAACAGAAGAATCCATCACAAAATTGGAAAAAATTGACACTGGTTTATATATGACCGAGTGGAAATTTGAAAATGGAATAGATCGAGTGACGGCGGCGGCAAATCCTCGTCAATTGGAACGAGTTCCCGCAGGTTCTAAGTTCAAATTTGAAATAGTATATACCGTTGAAGATGAAACTCAAGCCGCAGAAGATTTAGAGAATTTAGCGATCGCCCTTGCTATTTTAGAAGACGATGCACTCGGCGGTCATGGTTCCAGAGGTTACGGAAAAATCCGCTTTGAAAACTTCAAGATTGAGTATCGGGATATTGAACGTTATCGACAAATTGCCAGTGGCGATGGAAAATTCCTCCCCGTAGCGATTAAAGATATCGGAGAATTCTTGAGTCGTTTTAGTGATGTCAAAGCCCTGTTATCTGACAAAAAATCATAAATTATGAGTAATTGGAAATTAATTCGACTCAATTTCGGACAAACACCTGCCCATTTTGGCGAAGTGGGAATCGGACTAGAAGAAAGCCGAGAACGAGTCCGATCCGATACTTTATTTAGTGCTTTAATCAGTAGCTATGCTCGTTTGTTTGGTACACAAAAGGTAGAAGAACTATTAGGAAACTTTCAACAATCACCTTGTTTTCGTCTTAGTTCTACCTTTATCTATCGTTATCAAAAATCAAAGTATATCTACTATCTTCCTAAACCTTTAGCCTTCCCTAAAAAGTATCCCATCGGAAATGATTTAGAGTTTACCAAAACCTACAAAAAACTCTCCTATTTACCCTTAGAAGTTTGGCAACGATGGTATCAAGGAGAAGGGTTTACAGAGAGCGATCGCCTAGAACTAATTCATACAACAAACAAAACTGCAAAAGATAACGATCCTTTGCACAAAGCTGGAACTTTTGACTACAATCAAGCCTTCAAAATTGATAAAAATCCAAAAGTTGCAATTGATCGCACCACTCGATCTACTAACTTTTATCATACGGGTTTTGTCCATTTTGAAAGTCACCCCCAGGAAGATAAAAGCAAACCAGAGCACCACTCAGGATTATATTTTATTCTGCACTTTCCTACAACTAATCCCAACCTAGAAAAAGAAATTCAGGCGACTTTAATTTTCTTAGGAGAAGAAGGATTAGGCGGAGAACGTTCGAGTGGTGCAGGACGTTTTAAAATGGAGTGGTTAGACTTAACCGAGGAGTGGAAAAAAGTAGTTCAGCATCAACAATCAAACCATTGTTTAATTAGTTTGTTTTGGGATGATTTAATATCCCCGGAACTATTAAACCATGGCGCTTGTTATGATATTCAAGAGCGAGGCGGTTGGATAGCATCTTCTCCATCCGGTTATCAAAAACGGCGAAAAATGGTGAGAATGTTTACAGAAGGATCGGTTTTTTCCGCTTGTCCTCAAGGAAAACTTGCTAATGTCACCCCGGAGCGATTTAAAGATCATCAAGTTTATCGGAGTGGAGTCAGTTTAAGTCTACCCATTTCTATTAATTCCTAATCAAAATTATGGTTGCTACTCAACAGTCCGAAATCAAAAAACCCGAAGTCTATGACTCTCGAAGAATTAGATTAACCAGTCCTATTTTACATATTGGGTCGGAAGTTTCCAAGTTAAGTCCCTTTGAATATGTACAAACCTCTAGTAAAGTTTATCTTCCTGATAAAGAAGCATTAGCTAGATGTTTACAGTCCAGAGGTAAACTGCAAGATTATATTAATGCTATTGATAATAGAAGGGAAATTATAGGCATTCTTGAACAAGCATTTGGAAAAAATTGGCAAACAGCAACGGATACCAATGAAAATCCTATTTTTCCTGAAATTGGAATTAGCGGTAAATGGACAGAAGACAAAATTACTGATCTACGTCCGATGATTAGAAATGGTTTCGGACAGCTTTATATTCCCGGAACTTCGATTAAAGGGGCAATGAGAACTGCGATCGCTTATCATCTGATCAAACACGCAAATAAATATCAAACCCCTAAAACAGTCAGCCATATTGAACAACAATTAAGACAAAAATTAGCATCTGGTGAACTCAGAAATAACTCTCGTCAAAAGTTTGCCGATGACAACTTATTTATGAATAGTCTATTTTCTGATTTTACCTTAAAATATCAGGAGTATTCGCCCCAAACCAAAACAGGGCCAAATACAGACTTTATGCGAGCAATTCATGTAAGTGATACTGAACCTTTGCTGAGAGAAACATTAACTCTTAAGAATGGAAATAAAAGTACAGTTAATATACCTATTGTTACGGAAGTCTTAGTTTCTAGCCACTTTGAAAATAATAAAGCTAAATATCGAGCGTCTATTTATGCGGAGATGGTGAGAAATGTTAAAACAGAATTTACCCTCACAATTGATTATGAAATGTTGAGTTGGTTTCGCCATCAACAAGGAATGATTATTCCCTTTAAAAATTCACAAGAACTCTTGACAATTTGCCAAGGATTTGCTCAGGAACAATGGAATGGAGAGCATGATTATTGGAACAATATTGAAGATCATAAAAATCAAGAAAAAAACTTGTACTTTGATAAAATTAGAGATTTTTATGAACCCGAAAAATGTCCCTATCAAAGTCGATTAGGTTGGGGAAGTGGGATGACAGGAACAACAATTAACTGGTTATTAAAAGATGATTTAAGATCCCAATTGCGAGATACCTGTGGGATTAAAGCACCGGGTTTTGAAGCTCCCAAATCTCGGCGTACAGTTACTAATCAAGATGGAGAAAGCAGTTATCTCCCCGGATGGGTGAAGCTTCAACTCCTTAAAAATCAGCAACCTTAAGCAACCGGGTTTCTTGCTATTACCTAAAAATTTTTAATCATGCTCATTCGTTCAACTTGGATATTAACTCCCAATGAAACTGCAATTTTACCCCGTGCTTATAGTTTGGAATTGGTAAAACAACTCCATGAACGATTGGGATTAGAAATGGGAAAAGAAGCAATTCCTTCCGTATCTTTTGCCGGATTAATGGGACGTTGTTTAGCATCAGAAGGATTTTTAACCTTTAATTCAGGAGAGTTTTATCAGTTATCATTATGTGGATTAGAAGAAAGAGCCGGAAAAGCGATCGCATCCCTGAATCTTTCCGATTCTATCACATTTTTAGGGGCAAATTTTAATATTATTAATCGAGAAGATGAGATTACCAATTATGAAGAACTTTATACCACCTTAGTTGCCAATGAACCCGAACCCACAAGAAAATTCAACCTGCAATTTGTCACCCCCACCGCTTTTTGTCAACAGCAAAACCATTTATCCTTACCTGTTCCAGCGTTAATGTTTCGCAGTTGGTTAGAGCGTTGGAATCATTTTGCACCCATTTATTTAGGAGGTGATGAATTAATTGCTTATTTAAGTGGTTTAATCAAATTACAAAAGCATCAATTAAAAACCCGTAACTTTCAACTCCCCCGTGGTTATTTACCCGGGTGTACGGGTCAAATTACCTTACAAGTTCCCCATCGAATTGATCCATTATTAGCAAATGTGGCTCATTTATTAGTTAATTATTCCACATTTGCGGGGACGGGAGTTAAAACCCGATTGGGAATGGGAAAAACAAATACTATCTTTAAATAAAGAGGAATTTATGATTAAAGTTATTACATTTTTAGGCGATCGCGGTGGATTAGAAACTGTCTACAGCTATGGAGGAAAAAATTATACAGGTGGAGTTTTTGCAGAAGCAATCCATCAATTTTGTGAATACGATGAAATGCTAGTTTGCGTGACAGATAAAGCTAAAGCAAATACTTGGCCAGTGTTAGAAAAACTTGAAGATGAACGGATTAAACCGATTGATATTTCGACGGGTAGAACAACAGATGAAATGTGGCAAACGTTTAAAATAATTACTGATCAAGTTCATGAAGGAGATCAAGTAATTTTTGATATCACCCACGGTTTACGTTCACTACCATTTCTTGTGTTCTTATTTGCGGCTTATCTCAAAGCAGCTAAAAATGTTACTATCGATGCCATTTATTATGGAGCATTAGAGTTAAAAGAATCTAAAGAATCACCTGCTCCTGTAATTGATTTATCTGAATTTGTGGGAATGTTAGACTGGTTAACTGCTACAGATAGATTTATTACAACAGGTGAAGGTCAATCTTTAGCAAACTTGCTTTATAGTGCCGTCCCATCTAACGCTGAATTACGCGATGATCCATCAACTCGACCTCTGAGAAGCGATCTTGAAAAGTCAGCTAAAGCAATTGAAACAATCTCATTAGCTTTAAATATTACGCGACCAATTGAAACCATGAAATCAGCAATTAAACTTGAGACAACTTTACAGAAAGCTGAATCCAGTTTTAACCAACGAGCTAAACCTTTCTCTCTATTAGCTGAAAAAATTATTAATGAATATGGACAATTTGCCTTAGAAAATGCCACTCATAAAGACGTAACCTTAGATAATCTTTGGCATCAGTTACACATGATTGAATGGTATATTAATCGAGATAAAATCATACAAGCTGTTACTTTAGCACGGGAGTGGCTAGTTTCTGTTTTGATTTTTAATCTTAATCTCCATGAATTTATGTTTGATCTTAATAAATGTCGCAAATATGTGGAACAATCTCTTAATAATGGTGCTGAAAAACGCAAAAAAGATCCCCGTCCTATAACGCCTTGTGATTATGATCAAAATTTTGAAGATTTAGCCACAGCAGATCAATTAGCTGAAATTTGGAGTGAAATGACTAAATTACGAAATGATATTGCTCATGTGGGAATGAATCTTAATCCTCAGTCTGCGGAAAACATTAAAAAACAAGCAATTAATCTTTACCCTAAAATTCAAGTAATTGGAGAGTTAATGTTAATTAAAAATACCGATAACGATTAAACTTCAAGTAAACTCTGGTGTGTGCACTTTGATAGCCACACCCTACAAATTTAAGTTATTATTGAAATGAGTCAAGATCATGAACTTCTATGACCCTAACGTCAATTCCCACTAAACAACTCACTTTTACAGAATTTTTAGAACAACTTCCTGATGATGCGGGACGTTATGAATTGGTGAATGGAGAAATTGTGAGAACATTAGCAACTCGACAACACGATAATATTGCCGATTTTATTGCAAGACAGTTCGATAAAGAAGTTGAACGTCTTCATCTTAACTATCGAGTATCGGGTCGAGTTGTAGTAAGGACATTAACTGCTAATGGTCGAGAACAGGGAAGACAACCGGATGTGAGTATAGTGGATAAAACCCTTTGGAACTCGAATCCTTCTGCTTATACAGCTTTTATTGAACCCCTTCAGTTAGCGGTTGAAATTGTATCAACAAATTGGGAAGATGATTATGTTGATAAATTGGATGAATATCAACGACTAGGGATTTCTGAATATTGGATTGTGGATTATTTAGCGATCGCATCTCGTTCCTATTTAGGAAACCCTAAAATTCCTACTATTTTTGTCTATCAGCTTGATAAAACAGGAATTTATCAACATCAATCTTATCAGGGATTAGATTTAATTCTATCGCCTACTTTTCCCGAACTGCAATTAACCGTTGAACAAATCTTAAACCCTTAATTGATCATTATGAAAACCACCCTAATTTCCACCGTCGGAACTAGCTTAATCTATCCTAATTTATCAGGACTTCCTGCTGATGAAAAAACTTATGAAGCCTGGTTAAAACGTCAACCTTTATCGGAGCAACCTTTATTGAGTTATGAACTCATCTCTAATATTAGAACAGCCTTACAGCAGAAAAACTGGAAACAATTAGCAGACTATTTAGGGCAAATCCCCGGAACAACTCGACTCTGTGGCGCGGAAATTAACTCAATTACCGATTTAATTCAACGAAAATACTGTATCGAAAAATGTACCTTAATGTTCTGCCATTCAGCAACGCCAGAGGGAGAAAATATTGCCGAAATCTTGAAATATTATTATCAAAATCAAGGACATCGTACCGAAACCCAAAAAATTGAAGGGTTACAGG
>DATNRE010000558.1:0-10699 GCA_036703685.1 Candidatus Obscuribacterales bacterium | reverse complement strand
CAATCAATTTGATTTTTCATGATCCCACTAATTTGACCATGGAGTTCGGGACTCGACCAAACCTGACCCTCGGACCACAAACTCAATTCCCGTAGCTCCTGAACTTTGGGGTGAGTGTCGGGTACGCTTCCATAAATCGGTAATTCTCGGGGGTCAAAAAACCGCACTTCTGCACCAAAATCCTGAATAATTAGGGCGGCTTCTTCTGCTAAGAAACGACTATAAGACCTTGCCCGGAGCGAACCATATAAAAATAAAATTCGGGGTGGATGATCGAACATATATTAGTAATAGGTAATAGGTAATAGGTAATGGGTAATGGGTTTTAGACTAATAACTGGTACGGGCGGGTTCTTTTAGATCTTTGTTAATTACCGCGCATCTCGATGAACCCGCCCCTACAAATGATTATTGCAAAAAGTGTTAACTCAAACTATCAATTAAGGTTTGAACTCTGTCTTTAATTTCATCTCTAACTCGATGAAAAGTTTCTAAAGGTTGTCCGTCAGGATCGTCTAATTGCCAATCTTCAAATACCTCTCGAACTACCCAGGCTTCTGGTAAGTTTACCCCACAACCACATAGAGAAATCACCGCATCATAATCTTCTGCTTGAAAATTACTTAAAGGATCAGAAGTTTGATTAGTAATATCAATCCCGATTTCTTCCATCACTTGAATTGCCGTAGGATGCACCCGACTGGCTTCTAAACCGGAACTGGTAACGGCTATTTTTCCCGCTCCTAAAGTTCTAGCAAATCCTTCGGCCATTTGAGAGCGGCAGGAATTTCTTTTGCAAACAAACATCACTTTTTTCATGTCAATCTCCTATTTTTAGAATAGCTAAATCAGGAATACACGGGGATATCACCCTAGATGTCGGGGTAATTCATGAATTACCCCTACTCTTAATAGCGTAATTCCTGTAAATGATCTAATAAATCCGCGTATTTATGGATTTAACCCTTCACACAACGCGGATCAAATAAACTGGCTTTTTCCGGTTCTCGGGGGAACCAAAAGGCAGTTTTTTTGCAAATTTCAACCAACATTAACATCACCGGAACTTCAATTAATACCCCCACAACCGTTGCTAAAGCCGCACCGGAATTCAAACCAAATAAGGTGACCGCCGTGGCGATCGCAACTTCAAAATGATTACTCGCCCCAATTAATGCCGCCGGAGCCGCATCTTCATAGGACATTTTCATTTTTAAAGCGATCACATAGCTAATCAGAAAGATAAAATTGGTTTGGATAAATAAAGGCACTGCAATTAACAGAATATGAAAGGGATTATTAACAATTAATTCCCCTTTAAAGGCAAAGAGTAACACCAAAGTAATCAACAATGCTGAGATGGCAACGGGGCTTAAATAATGCAAAAATTCCCGTTCAAACCAGGCTTTTCCTTTGTTTTTAAAAATCCAATAGCGACTATACATTCCCGCCGCTAATGGTAATCCCACATAAATTACAACCGATAAAAAAATCGTTAACCAAGGAACAGTTAAATCATTAGCTGCGAGCAACCAACGCCCTAACGGTGCATATAAAAATAACATCGCTAAGGAATTAACCGCCACCATCACTAAAGTATGACCTTGATTCCCATAACACAGATAACCCCACATCAAAACCATCGCCGTACAGGGAGCAATTCCTAATAAAATAGTTCCGGCAATATAGGAATTTGCTAAGGAAACTTCCTGTCCTCGGATCAGTTCTGTTCCACTAATTAAAGGAAGAAATAACCAACCTAAAAAGAACTGAGAAAAGGCTACCATTGTAAAGGGTTTAATTAACCAATTTACAACTAAAGTTAGTAATACGGGTTTAGGGGCGCGGACAGCGTTAGCAGCCTGGGTAAAATCAATTTTTACCATGATGGGATACATCATAAAAAACAGGCAAATGGCAATGGGAATCGAGATTTGATGGACGCTCATGGAGTCCAAAGTAACCGCAACTCCCGGGAATAAACGCCCTAAAATAATCCCACCAATAATACATAAAAATACCCAAACCGTTAGGTATTTTTCAAAAACACTCAGTTTCCCCCCCGCTTGCACCGCCGATGGATTAACTTGAGGTGAATTTAGACTCATTAAATCTCCTTAAAAAATTAGTATTCTGCCCGTTTTGTTAATACTTCATCCAAGGTTAAGTTAAACTCCGAGGTTCCCCCGAATACCGTCCCCACTTTGGTTTTATGAAAGTTCCGATAGAGTTTGGTATAGTCATCGGGATCAAAGGCAATGTAACCTATATTTTTAACAGCTTTAGGGGCTTTTTGCATATAGAAATCCAGAAAATTATTCATCGCTGGATTATCTTGAGCCGCCACCGCATTCACATAGATAAACAGGGGGCGAGCTAGGGGGCGATATTTTTCAATTTCCGTGGCATTAGATGAAGGAATAATCGGCCCTGAACCTGTTTGATTATCAATAGCCAAGGCTTTTAAATCTCCGGGTCTTTCCTGATAATAAGCATAGCCAAAATAGCCGATGGCATTGGGATCATTCATCACCCCTCGGGCAATAATTTCATCATCTTCACTGGCTTGATAATCGTTTCGGCTGGCTTTTTCTTCCCCTACCACCGCGGCGGTAAAATAATCAAAGGTTCCTGAATCTTTGCCGGGGCCATAGAGATTAATCGGTTGATTCGGCCAAGAGGCACGAATTTGATTCCAAGTTTTAATTTTTCCCTCGGCTTGGGGTTCCCAAAGTTTCTTTAATTCGGCAACGGTGATATCATTTGCCCAGGTATTTTTAGGATTAACAACAATTGTTAAGGCATCAAAGGCAACGGGTAATTCCAGATAGGAAATCTTGTTTTTTTTACAAGCTTCTATTTCTTCTTTTAGAATGGGTCGAGACGCATTACTAATATCGGTTTCTCCAGCACAAAATTTTCTAAATCCTCCTCCGGTTCCTGAGAAATCAACTTTAACATCAAGATCATCCGCAGGACTCTGAAGATTGTATTCTTTAACAATGGCGGCTGTAATCGGATAAACCGTACTAGAACCATCAATTAGAATGGGTTTTGTCTGTTTTACTTGCTGTGTCTGATTCTGACTACAAGCTAAAAGTAAGGTAGCAGTCCCAAGGGCTAAAACTAAGGTTTTGACAGAACTGGGCGATTTGAGTAGTCTAGGAGTCATAAAATCTCCCCCATGAAAGTTAAGCTTAGGGATATTGAAATCATATCAATTTTTTTTGATATGTCAAGTTAAAAAAAGGTTAAGATTCTTTTAGATCATCAAAAAACTCTGAATTAATCAGAGAAAGATTAGGTAAAATGGTAAAATTGAGATTGTTAATTTCCCTTTAATATCTAATTTTTGATTGACGCATTAAAACTGGGGTAACTGCCATAATTCCGGTTGAAATTCCGTTAGAGAACCCAGAATTTGATCGGCTTCTTGGTAAAGGGATTGATCCATATCGGACGCGGGAACTGCTATTACGGACATCCCCGCCGCCCGAGCCGCAGAAACCCCCGCCAAGGCATCTTCAAATACTAAGCAGTTTTCGGGTTTTGCCCCTAAACGTTGAGCTACTAATAGGAAAATATCCGGCGCTGGTTTGCCATTTTTGAGTTCAGGATCATCTCCTCTAACAATAGATTGAAATAGGGAAAACCATTGTTGATGACTTTGGGTTTTTGCGGTAAAAGGGCGATTTCCTGAACTGGTGGCGATCGCTTGGGGGATATGATGGGCAGCTAAATGTTCAGTTAAAAAAACCGCTCCCTCTAAGGGCAAAACCTGGGGATACAATTGATAAATAATGGCATCTTTTCTCTCTAAAAATTCTTCTACTGTTACTGATAATTCTAACTCCTGAATTAAGAGTTTTACCGAATCATGGGATTTTCTCCCCCTAACTTTACAACTAAGGGCGTGATCGATGGTTTTGCCATAATAGTTGGCAACGATTTGATTAACTTTAGTATGAAGGGGTTCCGTATCCAACAGTAAACCGTCTAAATCGTAAATAACGTGGGTAATTTTTCTAAAATTTGGCATTGGTCAAAGGATAAAGCATTGCAGCTATTATGAATCAAATTGACGGATAAATCAAGGGATAAAAATTACCTAAAATCTAGGGTGTTAATTGCCAAGATTGATGACAAGTCCAAGATTGATCGGGATGTCTCTGATAAAACCTTAATTCCCAATCCACTTGGGCATAGGGATTAATTAGGTTTTGAGCTAAATCTTTTAATTTTCGAGCGTGTTGGGGTTGAAATTCATAGGCTAAACTCAAATGCAGCCAAGTTTTTAATCGCAGAGCGCCTAAACGAGTCGATGAATTAACCAATTGACTAAAATGAATCATGAGAAAAGGAATACCTTGGGCTTGTAATTCCAAACCATACCAAGTGGATTGAAACGTCATTTGAGTCACATTAATTTTTAAAACACTCCCGGTTAATTGTGCGGTATTGTAAGCAGTTTTTAGGGCTTGAATATAGAGAGAAATTTGTGATTCTTGATCGTGAAAAAAGCCAGTTAAGGTACAATGGGGCATATAATTATGGGCAGCATTTAATCCGCACAATTCCAAACTTTCTTGATAAAATATTTCAATTTGTTGCGCTAATTCTCCCCGAGGGCAAGCATAAATAATAAATTCATTGAGTGACATGGATTTGATTTATTTCCGTTTTTACATGATTTTGGTTTAAACTTGACTAAATGCTTCAGGAAAACCTCTTAAAGTCCCCCAATTTTGGGGGATTTAGGGGGCAAGTATTGCTGCTTTAGAAATAGTCTCTAAAACTGCCGATCAATCCTTCATAACCTGATCATTCTAAACCCTATACATTTCAAGCCATCTAGCCCCCTAGTCCCCAAGATTGGGGGAAAATAAATGAAAATAAATAATTAGGACTTTTTAGGGCGATTGCTATTATCATTGGTATGCGATCGCCTACTTTTGACACGCTATATATAGCCTGCTTGCGTAAGTCCTGATTGTAGAGACGTGCGGTAAGCGCAGCGATGCCGTAGGCTATAGGCGCGTCTGTTTATCAATTATCAGTTTATAGCCTATTCCCCAGAATAATCAAGCTGTTCAGGATTTGAGTATATAAAGTTAGTTAAATCTAGTTAATCTCGGAGTTAATTTTTGTTTAATTTTTGTTTAATTTTTTGGAAAAATTAAGATTTGAATGATAATATTGTTTTTTAAACAAATTATAACTTTTGTAAAAAAAACTAAAAATTTAATCCCTTGACTTTAATTAATTTTTGGTTTAGGATAGCGACTTAATAGTAGAATAAACGATATTACTAAAATTCGCAGAGTTTGGATATAACTATGAGATCAGCCCCAGATTTTTTTGATCAGACTCAGATTGATCGTTGGGAAACTCATATCCCTCCTGTATCTGATCAAGTTCAATTGCAAGGCTTTGTGATGGATATTAGCCAAATTTTTAGCTTAGAAACCCAAGGAACACTATCTTCTGGGCAAGCCTATAACCAAATTAAGCAGTTAGTCACCGAATTACAACACAGTGTAATTAATGACTAAATGCCATATTATAACAATCTTAAATTCTCTGTAAAAAACGATTTAAGATTGTTATAATCAAACAAGTATTAATTAAAATTTTGGGGTGTTTATCATGGAAACAACAATTAATCCTCAAACCGAAACTTTAGGATATTGGGCAGTACAAGCGATTCAGAAACACCTAGAAAAAGTTATCAGTCATGAATCTGAAGTTTTAAAAGATCATGATCCTGAAGAATTACATCAAATGCGGGTCGGAATGCGACGGTTAAGGTCTGCGGTACTTGGGTTTGCTCCTGTATTAAAATTACCCGAATCGGCAGAGGATGAAAAAATCGGTAAAATTGCCCGTCGTTTGGGAAAATTGCGAGATTTAGATGTTTTATTAGAAATATTACAAAATACTTATTATTCCCAATTACCGCCATTGGAACAAGAAATTGTAGATAAAGTATTAATGGATTGGGTCAAACAACGTCACAAAGCCTTTAGAGTTGTGGAATGGACTTTAGAACATAAAATATATCAAAACTTGAAAGAAGATTTACAAGATTGGGTGAAAGAACCTAGTTTTACAATGCTAGAAAAACTTCCTATTGATGAAGTTTTACCGGATTTATTACTTCCCCAAATCAGTCATTTATTCTTGCATCCGGGTTGGCAAGTGGGAATAACTGAAGATTTAGTTAATGCTTCTGAAATCACTCCAGAAACCTTAAAAATTATTTTAGATCAACAGGGAGAATCTTTACATGATTTAAGAAAGCAAGCGAAGAAAATCCGTTATCAAATGAGTTTATTTACTAATTTTTATAGTTCTAAATATTTAGCTTATTTAGAAGATATCAAGGCTATTCAAGAAAATTTAGGAGATATACAAGATGGTATGGTTTTAATAAAAAAAATAGCTGATAAAATCCCATCAAAAATCAACTCTAAACTCCCGACTTTGATCAATCTTTTAGCAGAAAGTCAGTATAAATCTTGGCAAAAATGGCAAGAACTTCAACAGCGTTATTTAAAGCCTGAAAATCGCCAGGAATTTCGCTTAGAATTACTGCGTCCGATCATAAATGGGTAATGGGTAATAGGTAATAGGTAATAGGTAATAGGTAATAGGTAATAGGTAATAGGTAATAGGTAATAGGTAATAGGTAATAGGTAATAGGTAATAGGTAATAGGTAATAGGTAATAGAAAGAGTTTACCTCCCCTACCTCCCCTGCCTCCCCTGCCTCCCCTGCTCCCCTGCTCCCCCTGCTCCCCTGCTCCCCCTGCTCCCCCTGCCTTCCCTACTCCCGGTGCCCTTTAAGGTGACGTTTTGGGAGTTGCAGGAAGTTGAGTTGTGGGGGTTTTGATTTTCACAAAAATATCATAACGGCTGGTGCGATCGCTTAAAATTGCAGTAGTTAATCCAATCGATTGAATCGCATCAACCCATAACTTTTGATCTGGGGGAAGTTGGGGTACAGATAAAGTTCTAACCTTCGGATCAAACACCTTTTCAATATTCATAAAAAAGTTACCATTATTGGGGTTGAATGTCATCGGAACAGTTTGCTGAAATAAAGGATTAGTAGTAATTTGAGCTTGAGGAGAAGGCACAATTTGATCCGCTACCGCTCCCCCCAAAGTAACAAAAGCCACATCCGGTTCTAACCAACCCCGAGTCACCATAAATCCCCCAAAAGGAGACACCCATTGCACCGCCGACTGATCCTTAACTTTCGTTTCACTCACCGTAAATTTTTTATTCTTCATCACCTCATCTAACTGGGTTAACGCCTTATCCGCCGCACCGCGATCGGAAACCTTCACCATTAACACTAACCCCGCCACAAATCGTTCTAACGCCCTAGGATTAGGATTAGCAGGAATCAAAGATAAGGAAAACTCCCCACCCATCCAATTCAAAACATCTTTTTCTAATTCCATCCCCGTCGCAGATTTAAAACTAGAACTCAAAACTTGAGGATTAAAGGGGGCAATGGGATTAGCATTTGCACCCTGGGTGTAATCTTCCCAAACCTGTTTTAAATTACTGCCAGAAACCATCATTAATGTATTTTCTGGAATCCGCTTTAGAATCTCTTGGGCTTTATTTTCAACGGTAAACTTTTTCTGACTATTCGGTTTTAACCAAGATACGGATTTTAAACCAACTCCTTGAGATTCCAAATTAATATTAGTAGCTAATCCTTGATGTTGTTGTACCTGTTCTAAATTTTTATCAGGAATCGGATTAGGAGAACGGTAGGAGGCAATTTTTGTAGCGACGGGAATATTCAGGTAAACTTGAGCAAAGGGATTCGGGGTTTTAATCTTTTCTAAACTAGCAGCATATCCCGGGGTTTTTGCTAAGGAATCCGAACCTCGGTAAGTATCAATTACTCGCTCAGTGGCATTCGGATCAGTCGTAACCACTAAAAAATCTTGTCCCAGGACGGCGATCGAATAATTTTGTTTAGGATTTCCCTGGGTTTCAATAATATCAACCCCTCGATAGGATCGCTGGGCGGTTTGACCCGGTTGTCCTGTTCTCGGTTGGGACAACAATTCCTTGGCCTTGGCGGGGTTAGCAATCGGAAACACCATCACCATCGCCTGTTGATTCAGGGTTGTAGAAGTCTGGGCGCCCGGAGATGTACCTGAGATTAGACTAGGATTTGGTAAAGAGACAATCATCACCTCCTTGCCCACCCAAGGTTGAATATCCTTTTGATAATCATAGCCATTGTCTGTAAACACCCGACTTTGCCAACCCTTGAGAATATCTTGCAACGCCACCTGAGATTGAACTGTGCCGTATTGCTTTAATTTTTCCCATTCTTGGGGATTGGTGGAGACGGATACGGCCACCATTGCCTCTTGGGGGACAACATTCGCACCCGGGGGAACACCTTCTAAAAATTTACGCGAAACTAAACCGTAATAGGCTGCAATTCCACCTCCAACCAGCAGGGTCGCAACTCCCACCGTCAAAACTAGATTGGGTTTGATTTTTTCGATCATGAATGGGAAGGATGGCTTGAGACAACCAGTAGACTAATTAATTCGATATCGAGGGAGATTTTAACCTAGGGGGTCACACTTTGCAAATTCATGCTTCAGGGTAGAGGTAGTGAGTCCTAAAGGACTCTGAGGCTTCGTAGTGAGTCCTTTAGGACTCTGAGGCGTGAACGCCTCACTACTACGTTGGTTTTAACTTAGGAAGACTCCTCTTGATCTTGCGGATCGGAAAGATTATTAAACCAACCGCGTTTCCAGAAGAAGAAAAATAACCCTAAAGCGATGAAAAACATCATTGCCAAACAGACGGGATAACCCCAATACCAATTGAGTTCGGGCATATTCCAAGGAGAATTCTCAGGGTTAAAATTCATGCCGTAGACCCCCGCCACAAAGGTTAGGGGAATAAAAATAGTCGAAATAACGGTAAGCAATTTCATGATTTCATTCATTTTATTGCTCATCGTAGACATATAAATTCCCATCAAATCCGAGGATAATTCTCGATAGGTTTCCACCATATCCCGAACTAAAATCGTATGATCATAACAGTCTCGTAAATAAATCCGAACTTCTGGACTAATTAAATCACTTCCATCCCGAATTAACACATTAATCGCTTCCCGTTGCGCCCAAATTGCCCGACGCAGGGTGAATAAATCTCGACGAATACTATAAATTTTAGCTAAATCTTTCGGCACAGGATTAAAGACAACTTGATCTTCTAAGTCTTCTAAAAGATCGCCATATTCTTCTAATACGGGGAAAAACCCATCAATAATGGCATCTAAAATCGCATAGGCTAAATAATCAGCCCCTTGTTTACGAATAATTCCTTGATTATAACGAATGCGATCGCGCACTGGTTGCAAACAATCATATTCCGCTTCTTCCTGCACCGTCAGTAAATAATTTTTCCCTAAAATAATACTAACCTGTTCTCTATGCAGGGTATCTGCCCCAGGTTTGATCATGATCATCCAAGCCACAATCACCAATTGACCATCATATTCCACCACTTTCGGCCGTTGAGGAACATTCACCACATCTTCTAAGGCAATCGGATGTAAATTAAATACCTTCGCCATCCGATCCCAAGTGTCTTGATTTCCTAACCCTAAAATATCCAACCAAGAGACAGAATAGGTATCTAAATAAGGTGCACATTCCTCCGGTGTTTTTAAAGTTAAACGAGTTGCCATTTCGTCACTATAATCAATTAAAACCATTTCCGGGGGTGGATCATCGGCTTCCACATCTAAGGTGCCCGGAGGAGTTCCCGGATCATCATAGAAATAATCTAAATTCGATTCTTCTTCATCTTCATCAACAACAGAATCGAGCGGGGGCATCGTGGATTTTATACTGTGTGCCATAAAAAACTGCCCTGAAGTTTAATGGAATGGGTTTGGGAGTTACAAAACTAATCCAAGTCTAACAGATGAAGTTGAAAAGGGAGTTTATATTTTAATAAAAAAATCTATAGACTGTTTTCTAAGAGTTTAAATTCCCGTAAAGCCGGTAAAAAGTTTTTGTTTTCATGACTAGGACGGCTTAATTTTAGTAAAGCAAATCGTTGTAACGGGCTTAAATCTTGCCATTGTTTTAAGGTAATCTTAACCCCGATTTCCCCCGCTTTTTGCAGTACGTCATCGGGTAATTTTTTTGTTTCTAACCAAAGCGGTTGATCCTCAATGGGTAAATCCTTGAGAGGAAGATTCGTATATTGTTCGGCTAATTCATATAATAAACTCCGATAAGCCGCAATTTCTTCCGGTGTATTAATCGAATTGCTAACTAACTCTTGACGAGCCTCCTGACTAAATTTATTCCAATGTTCCAATTTTAACTTAACCCCACAACTATCTAATTTATACCGCACAACCATCGGAATACACCGCAAAGATTCCACAAAATCCTGTTCAAATTCAAACAAATTATTCATATATAGCAATCCTATTTGAGTTGTGTTTAAAATTATTGATCAAAAGGAAACAGGTAATAGGTAATGGGTAATGGGTAATGGGTAATGGGTAATGGGTAATGGGTAATGGGTAATGGGTAATGGGTAATGGGTAATGGGTAATAGGTAATGGGTAATAGGTAATGGGTAATGATACTTCCCCTGCCTCCCCTGCCGCCCCAGCACCCCCGGGG
>DATNRE010000557.1:0-2322 GCA_036703685.1 Candidatus Obscuribacterales bacterium | reverse complement strand
GAAGAACGTCAACTCTTGATAGAAGCTGGACTCTTAAATTATCCCTAATGCAGTTCTCGCACCCGCAGTGAATACGAGAAAGATTTAAAAGATTTCTTTCAGTTTGTCGCCGGGGCTGATCCTTACCCGGAATTAGTCAATGAATTTTTAAGATTAAGTCAGTTTGAAGCGATCGCATTGCCGTTAGCGGTTATATTACTTTTATTAAAATATTATGAAATAATTTCTTCTGGAAATAGTATTAATATTGATTATGTACCTCCTCTCCCACCCCTAGAAAAACTATTACCTCAATGGATGCAAGGAAGTAAAGGGGTGAGGCAAGGTAAATGGTTTTTGTTGAAAATGAAATTACAGATACTCTGGCATAAACCAGAACAATTAGAATCTGAAAATACGGTTGCCATTGAGTCTCGTAGTTGTGGGACGACTCATAGATTCTTAGAAAAAGAGTTAACCAACAAGTTAATTGAACGTTGTAAGCAAGAAAATACAACTATCCAGGGTGCTTTATGTGCAGCAATGTTGCTTACAGTAACGAATAAAATTAGGATGGGGAAATTTAGAAGCGTTAATGTCTTGTGTCGTTCTTATGTAGATTTACGCAGGCGTTTAGAACCTAATATCGATTATGGAAATTTAGGTTTCCTCGCTTCACTATTAACTTCATTCCATAAAATAAAGGCTGAGATGTCATTTTGGGATTTGTCAAGGGAGGTTAGTAAAGATATCAAATTATCAGTGCAAAGAAAAGACATTTTTAAACCTTTAATAATGTTCCGAAAAATCTTTGAGTTTTATATTAATAATCCAGATAAAACCATGTTAACTATTGGTGTGACGAATATTGGCAAAGTAAATATACCTCATGTTTATGGAGAACTTGAAATAGAAGAGATAAGCTTTGTTCCATCTAATACTATTTTCGGGAAAGTTTTTACAGTCGCTGCTACAACTTTTAATGAACAACTGTTTTTGAATTTTACAGCCTGTAAACCTTCCCTGAGTCAGGATACAATAGAGATGCTTGCTAATAATGTGATTAATTGCCTGAGTGAAGTTTGCCAATAAAAACATAAAAGGGCTATCAAATATAATCGAAAAGGTCAAAAGTAACTCATGCTAACTGACTCGGAACTGAAATCGAAATTTAACCAGTTATATCAAGCGTTTTGGGGATTATTTGATGGATTTAGATACGATTCCACCAGCACTAGATGAGAAGTTAAATTTAGGCTTCTGAGTAAATTTGTTACAAAACTTTACATCGTGATAAATTTTGCGCGTATCTTGTCTTTACCCCGGATACGCATCACCGCTATCAATAGTAGGGGTAATTCATGAATTACCCCTACATCTAGGGTTACATCCCCAAATTGGCGTAAGTCCTGCTAAATATCCCCCAAGGGTTCCCGATTCAAAATCTCACGACATTGCCGCCACTGGGGTAAATACTGATCCATATAAGCTTGAAAACGTTGATTATGATGTCTTTCCAACAGGTGAACTAATTCATGGACTAAGACATATTCAAGGCACTCAATGGGTTTCTTTGCTAACTCCAAATTTAACCAAATGCGACGCTCTTTAATATTGCAACTTCCCCATTTAGTTTTCATCTTTTTAATACCCCAATCTGCCACTTGTTCGCCGATAATAGATTGCCATTTATTGAGTAAATCTGGTATTTTTGACTTAAGTTGCTGTCGATACCATTCCGTTAAAACTAAGGCTCTATTTTTAGGAGATGTACCCGGATTAACAAATAACTGAATAGTGCTATGATTAATAATAACAACTTCGTGATTTCCGGGGCGTTCAATGACTTCCATTCGATACCGATGTCCAAAAACATAATTACTTTCACCAGTCACCATTTCGCGTTTCGTTTGTCGGGGTTGCGCTTGAAATTTGGCTTGGTGTTTTTTAATCCAAGACAGTCGAGAAATTATGGCTAACCGGATATTATCATCGGTTAACTGTAGGGGTGCAGCCACACGGACAGAACCATCTGGGGGATAAACCCCAATGTGCAAATTTTTGATGGACTTTCGCACAATTTGGATGGGAATATCTCGGATAATTATATTTGTCTGATTTTCCAGTTTATTGATACTCATTTTGGTTTTTAATTAGTTCTAGGATATCGGGTATATTAAGATTATTTTCACCGATCACTATCCGAATAGCTCTCTCAATTTCCCGTTCTTTAAAACGATTGCCGATCCAACCTTCTTTTTTAGTAGAGCGTACAGCAACATCAATACACAGCGCTAAGGCTTCATCTTTTCTTAAGTTATCATAGAGCGATCGCTTGCCAGG
>DATNRE010000556.1:0-7982 GCA_036703685.1 Candidatus Obscuribacterales bacterium | reverse complement strand
AAAATTTCCCGCTTTTATTTACTATCTACTGCGACCCCTGCGGTTAATAATAGAGCAGGTCATCAAAAGAGTTAAGAAATAACTGAACATTGTTTCAATTTCCTAAAACAGGACTTACGCATCACCACTATCCATAGTAGGGGTAATTCATGAATTACCCCTACATTTAGGGTTACATCCCCAAATTTGCGTAAGTCCTGTAAAATTTTTTGGGGTGTCATCTACTTCCTTCTTACAATAGAGACTTTGATCCTTTAACTCTTTAAAGGATAGTAACACTGTGGCTTTTTAATTGAGTCAAAATAAACAAGATTTTTTGGCGAATTAAATCTCAAATTCACGGAAAATAAACTTGACATCTATCTAAAGATAGATTAAAATAAATGAAAGTCCAATAGAAATAAGTTAATCTACCAAAAAACTAGATCAGAAATGATGAATCCAGACGAAAAATTTAATGCCAATACGCCCAAAGTTGTTCATGAAAGTATTGATGGTGAAGTTGTTGTTGTCAACTTGGATCAGGGAGATTATTTTAGTTTAGTTAAAGTCGGTGCAGATATTTGGGAGGGTTTGATTAGAGGTCTTTCCAGAGGCGATATTATATCAGAAATTATTCAGCACTATGAGGGTGAACACACCATTATTGAAAATGCGGTTAACAATTTTATCGAACAATTACGGCAAGAAGAACTGATTGTTGTCAATACAGGAGATGCGGTAGAAAGCCAAAACAAACCCAACGATAAAACCCAAACAATTACCAACGAAGAAAAGTTAAAGTTTGAATCTCCCAGCTTACAGAAATACACGGATATGGAAGAACTACTGGCTTTAGATCCTATCCATGAAGTTGACGAGCAAATTGGTTGGCCGACTGCTAAAGTTGAAGTTTAATTCCTTCAAACAAGGGAGGGGTTTTTCCTCCCAATTTTTTTATAATTATCGCTGAATCCCAAAAATCAGATGATTACAAATACATTTGAAAATCCTGATCATTCTGCTCAAACTGCTCAGAAAGACTCTTTAGATTTTTTCGATACTGTTTATGAATTATATGAAAAAGCTGAGGTTTCTGCTGGGGGTTGTATTGACCGTTTTTACTGCATAGCAGGGTTTAAAATTCGGTTGCGGTTTGCAGGGGAAGCATTAATTCCATACATGACTCCTGCCTTAGCACACTTAGAAACAGAACCTTTTTGCGATCAAGCACTTACAGTTTGTTTGTGGGATAGCAACTCGACAAATACCGTAATGCCGCCTCCACCTTGGCAGAAAAAGGATTATCTTTCCAAGCGCGGAGAAATTCACGGTTACAATAGCGATCGCATTCATACCAGTTTCCAATGGGGTGCTTATGCCCTTAGTCTATTAGATCGTGATCGCAATTTAGGAATTTATTGGGTTGGAACAACCGAACACATTCCCTATTGGGAAAAAGGTTCGCCGCTACGGACAATTTTAAACGTCTGGATGAGTAAGTGGGGCATTCAGCTAGTTCATGGTGGTGCAGTGGGACTTCCATCGGGTGGCGTCTTGCTAGTCGGAAAGGGGGGATCTGGTAAATCTACGACCGCTTTAACTTGCCTGAATTCAGAGCTTTTTTATGCCAGCGACGATTACAGTCTCATCGCCAGCGAACCAACCCCGACGGTTTTTAGCATCTACAACACGGGCAAGAAAAATGCCGATGATGTGGATAGATTACCATTTCTGGCGCAGGCTATTAGTAATAGTGATCGCCTTTCAGAGGAAAAAGCACTTTATTTCATTAACGAACATTTTCCCGAAAAAATCTTGACCAGTTTCCCCATCCGTGCAGTTTTAGTGCCGCGGATTACGGGAAAAACAGATACCTCCTTAACAGCTACCTCTGCTGCTGCTGCTTTAGCTTCACTCGTCCCCAGTACCATGATTCAATTACCAGGTTCTGGTAAAGAAGCTTGCCAAATTATGATGCAAGTATTGCAACAAGTTCCTGCTTATTATCTCGAACTCGGTACTGATTTAGAACAAATTCCTCAAGTCATTTTTAACCTTATTACAACCCAATAAGCAATGGAAAATCAGCCATTATTTGTTAGCGTTATCATTCCGGTTTATAACGGAGAAAAATATTTAGCAGAAGCCATTCAAAACGCCCAGAGTCAGGATTATCACCCATTAGAAATCATTGTAATTGATGATGGTTCGACAGATAAAACTGCGGAAATAGCAGCCCAATTCAAAGACTGTATCCGCTATATTTATCAGCAAAATAGTGGGCCGGCAGCGGCTCGTAATCACGGTATAAAAGTAGCTAATGGTGACCTAATTGCCTTCTTAGATGTTGACGATCTCTGGTCGGATGACAAACTGAAACTGCAAGCAAATTACTTAGCAAATAATCCTTCGGTAGAAATTGTGCAGGGATTAATCCAACAAATTCAGCGTTTTGAGGATTCTGAAAATAGTCACTCAATCTTTAAAATAGTTTCTAATCCCTATCAATTTGTTAACTTAGGTAGCTCAATATATCGAAAGTCCCTGTTTGCCAAAATTGGCTTATTTGATGAAACACTCCGATATGCTGAAGATATGGATTTATTATTTAGAGCCTGGGAAAATAATATATCTAAAGTGGTGCTAGATCGAGTAACTCTATTTTATAGAAAACACGATGATAACATGACTAAGGGGAAAAAGTTAGTTGAATTGGGGTTTGTAAGAATTTATAAAAAACATCTGGATCGATGCCGACAGAAAGGAGATTTTACGCGATCAAATGAATTGCCAAATATGAAAGACTACATTGGTGTAGCGCCTCCGCACAAAGAGCAAAAGAATGGATTATTAGTTACACAACTGTCAAAATTCTCTGATGCAAACGGTATACGATAATGAGAGAAAATAACCCTCTAGTCAGCGTAATCATTCCAGTTTACAATGGCGATCGCCATCTGGCTGAAGCCATCGAAAGTGTTTTGGCACAAACCTATCGACCAATCGAGATTATCGTAGTTGATGATGGTTCAATTGATAATACCGCTAATATAGCGCGATCTGATCAACAAATCCGCTACATTTATCAAAAAAATCAAGGTAACGGAACGGCAAAAAATACCGGAATTTCAGTTGCTCAGGGGGAGTTGATTGCTTTTCTCGATGTTGACGATCTGTGGACATCTAATAAACTGAATTTGCAAGTTAATTATCTTCTTCAATATCCCCATATAGATGCTACAATTTGCCAAATGCGTAACATCTTGGAGTCTGGTAATGATTGGCCTTCTTGGTTAAAAAAAGAGCATATAGATGCAGATGTAGCAGGATATATTCCCAGTGCTTTAGTTGTCCGTAAAACTGTGTTTGAAAAAATTGGTAATTTCGATCCAACTTACAGACGTACCAATGATGCTGACTGGTTTTTCCGCGCCAAGGATGGGGGTATTGTAATTGCGGTTATACCCGAAGTCCTTTTATATAAGCGTATTCATAACTCTAATTTATCCCATCAAACCAAAGAAATGAACTCAGAACTGATGGGAATTTTAAGGTCATCAATTGAGCGAAAACGCAATCAGAAGCTATCGTAACCCTGAGTAAAAAAAAGCAAGAAAAATGAACTATACCCCTTTGGTGAGCGTAATTATACCAGTCTACAATTGCGAAAAGTATTTAGCAGAAACGATTGAAAGCGTACTAGCTCAAACTTATCAGCCCCTAGAAATTATTGTTGTAGATGATGGTTCAACTGATGGTAGTGCAGAAATAGCAAAGCGCTTTGGTACTACAGTGCAATACTGTTTTCAAGTCAATAGCGGTACGGCGGCGGCTCGTAATCGAGGTATTGAATTAGCCAAAGGCGATTTTTTTGCCTTTCTCGATGCAGATGATCTTTGGGTAGAAGATAAATTAACTAACCAAATGGCAGCATTTACAAATAACCCCAATCTTGATATCGTATACGGACAGGTTCAACAGTTTATTAGTCCAGAATTGGGGGAAAATCTGAAAGCTAAACTACAGGTTTCTCCTAAATTAGTACCAGGACATATTCCTTCAGCATTGCTAATCAAACGGGATTCTTTTTTTCAAGTTGGCTTATTTGAAACTCAGTGGAAAATAGCCGAATTTGCTAGTTGGCAGGTGCGTGTTACAGAGTTAAAACTCCAGACGATGATGTTACCCGAATTAGTAGCCCAGCGGCGACTGCATGAAACCAATAAGGGAATTAAACAACGGGAATACCAAGCTGAATATGTTCAGATTTTGAAAGCATCACTAGACCGCCGCCGTGCTAAAGGTTAGGATATTAAAATTGGTGGCTTATAATCGACGGATATGAATTTAAAGACTCGGCTAAACAACATCAAAACTCGTTTCAAAGCTGCATCCAAAGCCTTCCTTAATCCGATGCCTACGCTCAAACCAAAAGTTTTTATCAAAACAGTAGAGCCTTTGGTCGTTTTAGATAATCAGCTTTTAGCTGGAAAAAATGTCTTGATTACCGGAGCAGCAAGAAATATTGGCAGAAGTATTGCTATTGAAATGGCAAAACAAGGCGCAAATATTTTTTTCACCGATATTGTTGAGGAAGAATGTTTAAACTTAGAAAAAGAATTAAATACTTATCCAGTGAAGGTGAAAAGCTTTGTTTCAGACATATCAAAGCCTGAAGATATTGATTATTTATATAGCATTTTGGAGGAAAATAAAATCATAATTGATATTCTGGTCAATAATGTGGGAATTCAATTTGAAACAATTGGGATAAATCACTTGGATTTGGGAGAGTGGCAGAAAACCTTTCAAACTAATATATTTGGGCCGATGTACCTTACCAAAATTATCGCCAAAATGATGGTAAGTAATTCTATTCAGGGTGCTATTATTTTTCTGACTTCTATACACCAAGAAATACTTGTTCGCTGGCCTAGTTATAGTTCTTCAAAAGCAGCATTAGGCATGATTATCAAAGAATTAGCGGTAGAATTTGCTCCCTACGGAATCAGAGTAAATGGAATTGCTCCAGGTTGGGTTATAGAAGATGACCAAGGAAATCCATTCAGCCACGAGTATACGCTCCTGAATAAAAGTTCTATTAATCCTTGTTATATCGGTAGAGCGGCTGTTTATCTAGCTTCTGATTATTTTTCCAGGTTTACTACTGGCAGTATCATTAAAATTGATGGGGGATTATCATTATTTAATTATCGTGTATTTCAGCAGCCACCTCAATAAAAAAGCACTGTTTATTTGGATGAAATATAATGTTGCGTATCGCCAAATGGGTCAATAGACAGATAAAACAACTAGGTTCGACTTTTCCCCAAAAATTAGCATCGGGTCGATTAGAAGCCAAATCGCAAGGGTTTAGAAATCTCTTTCCTAAGAAAGTAAAGATTGATCGCGTAGCTACCGGATTTCAGTTTACTGAAGGGCCGATTTGGATAGCTGAAGAAAAGCATCTACTATTTAGCGATATTCCCGCTAATAAAATTTTACAGTTGACTCCTAATGGAGAGGTAAAAATATTTAGAAAACCTAGTAATCATTCTAATGGTTTAACCAGGGACAAACAAGGACGATTAATTGCGTGTGAACACGGGACTCGCCGAGTTACCCGCACCGAAAAAGACGGTTCAATTACTATTTTAGCCGATCAATTTCAAGGCAAAAAACTCAATAGTCCCAATGATATTGTTGTTAAAAGTAACGGTGCAATTTATTTTACCGATCCTCCCTATGGAATTCAACCCGAAGAACAGGAACAACCCATCCAAGGGGTTTACTTAATTCCGCCCGATCATCAAGAACTAATTCTCCTCGCCGATGATTTTTATAAACCGAATGGTTTGGCATTTTCTCCGGATGAAAAACAGCTTTATATTGACGATTCCCAATGTCGTCATATCCGAGTTTTTGATGTCAAAATTGATGGTACACTGGCTAATAGTCGTGTTTTTCATGATATGAACATCAAGGAACCCGGTTCACCGGATGGCATGAAAATTGATGTGCAGGGAAACATCTATTGTACAGGAGCCGGAGGCGTGTGGGTATTTGATTGTCAAGGCAATCATTTAGGAACTATTGTCACTCCAGAACGCCCCGCAAATTGTGCTTGGGGAGACGAAGATGGGCAGAGTCTTTATATCACTGCTCAGACTTCAGTTTACAGAATTAGAGTTAATATTCCGGGGATTCAAGTGACTTAATTAATTAGAAATAAATTATGAATTTTAATTTTAATCAAGAGCAACAATTAATTTTACAAGCCGCGCTTTTACAAGGTGAAGCAGCTATTAATTCTTGGCAAAGATGGAGAACATTGATCAATATTGACGATGTGGATCAAGACTCTTATCGGTTATTACCGTTACTCTATCGCAATTTATCGGCTCATAATGTCACAGATCCATATATTGGTAGACTCAAGGGTGTTTATCGACGTATCTGGGTTGAAAACCAAGTTTGGTTTCAACAAATTCGATCTATTTTAGGCTCTTTTCAAGAGGCTGATATTAAAATCATGCTGCTTAAAGATCCCGCTTTAAATTTGCATTATTATCAAGATTATGGTCTACGTTATATCGATAATCTTGATTTTTTAATTAACTCAAAAGATGTTTTCAATGCCGTAAATTTATTACAAGAATTGGGTTGGATAGCGAAACAAAAAATTCCGAATCCCACTATCCCCTTTAGTCATTATATTGGGTTTGAAAATGAATCTAAGCAATATTTAAGCCTTCGTTGGCATCTTTTCGCGGATGGTTTTAATGAAAACGCAGAAACCGAGTTTTGGCAGAATGCAATATTAACTCAAGTCAACGATTTTCCTGTTTATCTCTTATCGGCGACTGACCAGTTATTTTACACCTGTGTATTTGGAGGATTAACAAATTTAATTTCACCCATTAGTCGGTTAGTAGATGCTGCAATCATTCTTCAGTCATACCCCCTTGAAATCGATGCAAACCGATTGCTAACATTAGCAGAAAAATACCGTTTTATTATACTCTTAAAATCGAGAATAACGCAGTTACAAGAAATCCTCAATTTACCTATTTCATCCTTGATTTTACCCGAACTCCAAAAATTATCAATTTCTAAATTTGAACATCAAGAATATCAGATGATAACGAGTAAAGAAAACACCTCCTTAAATCGTTTAAAAAAAAGATATTTTCAATATTCCAGAATAGTCAACACCGACGATTTTAACGTCTTCAATTTTTTCAGTTATCTGCAATCTATTTGGGGTTTAGAAAATTTATGGCAAGTACCCATACAAGCCATGATCCGAGGGATTAACAGACAGATATCTCGTTAGAATTGCTCAAACTATAGCGCTACGCGCTAGGGAACAGGCAACAGGGAACAGGGAACAGTAAGCAGTGAAAAGGTTTCAGAATTCAAAAGTGTCCTAACTGTAATGCGTAGCGCTATAACTATTAAGTTTCATACAGGACAAAACTTTCTGGAACTAAGGTTAATTCTGAAATATCCGTTAACGTTTCGGGTAGATTTGATCCTGAACCCATCCACTTTTTATCAGTAGAATCTAAGCGTTTATGCCAATTTTTGCCCCTCAAATCAGGACAGTAGGAAACTGGATTTTTACTAAAATTAATCACGCAGAAAACCTGATGATCTTCAAACCAACGCCGGAAATAGAATAATTTATTCTCCTCCATAGCTTGAACTTCTTGATGATTGCGATCGCGCAATTTCAACGCCGGAAGATGGCGCCGTAATCGAATTAAAGTTTGATAAAATTCCCATAATATTTTATGTTTTCCTTCCTGCTTTAAGTGCCAATTTAATTGACACCGATCAAAGGTTTCTCGACTTTGGGGATCGGGGGCTTCTCCCTCCAGATGAAATGCTTCAAATTCCTGCTTTCTTCCCTTTCGGACAGCCGCAATTAAATCGGGATCAGAGTGACTAATAAAATATTGAAAGAATGCCGGTTCCCCATATTCTTCTCCCATAAA
>DATNRE010000555.1:0-2804 GCA_036703685.1 Candidatus Obscuribacterales bacterium | reverse complement strand
GGCCAATAAATAACCACAGAAAAGTAATTCCACGTAACCACCGGGCTGACCTTGACCAATGGGTAACAGAAGATGCCGAAAAAGGGAAAAATTGCCGTAAGTTCATTTCTTTGTGTCTTTGTGTCTTTGTGGTTAAATTAGGCCAAACCCCGATCCCTTTTTCCACCTCACAAAATTAAAAAGGCAGGTCTAAGCCCACCTTTTTAATCAAATTAACAACCGATTTAACCTAATAACGCTTTCGCTTTCGCTACAACATTATCAACAGTGAAACCGAATTTCTCCATCAACACACCACCCGTAGCCGAAGCACCAAAGGTATCAATACCAATGATGTCGCCTTCGCTACCGGTGTAACGTTGCCAACCGAAAGTGCAACCCGCTTCCACGGCCAGACGTTTGGTCACTGCTTTGGGTAACACAGATTCTTTGTAAGCAGCATCTTGTTCTTCAAACAGTTCCCAACAGGGCATAGAAACCACCCGAACTTTTTTCCCAGCTTGGGTTAATTTTTCGGCGGCTTCCACACACAGAGAAACTTCGCTTCCCGTTCCGATCAGAATTAAATCAGGAGTTCCGTCGCAGTCGGAGAGAACATAGGCTCCTTTACCGACCGCATCAATAGAACTACCGTTTAAGTTCGGTAACGCTTGACGAGTTAAAGCTAACAAACTCGGACGGTGACGGTTTTCCACGGCAACTTTATATGCACCAGAGGTTTCATTACCATCGGCCGGACGCATGACCAACAAGTTAGGAATCACCCGCAAGGAGGCAATAGTTTCCACCGGTTGGTGAGTGGGGCCATCTTCCCCCAGGGCGATAGAGTCATGGGTCATCACATAGATCACACCAATTTCCGACAAGGCAGCTAAACGAATCGCCGCCCGCATATAGTCCGCAAAGACTAGGAAGGTGGCACAATAGGGAACTAACCCCGAACCATGCAAACCAATCCCATTACAAATTGCCCCCATTCCGTGTTCCCGAACACCGAAACGCAGGTTACGATTTTGATATTGTCCTTTTTGGAAATTACCAAAACCCTTAATCTCCGTTAGGTTGGAGTGGGTTAAGTCCGCCGAACCCCCAATTAATTCGGGAATGGCCGGAGCTAAGGCATTCAAACATCCTTCAGAATATTGGCGAGTGGCTTTACCTTTTTCTGCGGGAGTGAATGTGGGTAGGGCTTTTTCCCAACCTTCGGGGAGTTTTCCGCTAATGCGACGCTCAAATTCCGCGGCTTCTTGGCCGTATTTGGCTTTATAGTCAGCCCAAATTTTATTCCATTCGCTTTCCAGATTAGCCCCACGTTCAACGGCTTTGCGGCAATGGGCTAAGGCATTTTCAGGAATTTCAAAGGGTTCATAGTTCCATCCCAAGTTCTTGCGAGTGGCGGCAACTTCATCCGTACCCAAGGCAGCCCCGTGAACTCCAGCAGTATTTTGTTTATTAGGAGAACCGTAACCAATGATGGTGGTAACTTTAATGAAAGTGGGTTTATCGGTGACAGCCTTGGCTTGAGCAATGGCGTCGGCGATACCCTCTAAGTCGGTATTCCCATTTTCAACGTGCAGAACGTGCCAGCCATAGGCTTCAAACCGTTTGCTCACATCTTCAGTAAAGGAAATCTCGGTATTTCCATCAATGGAAATATGGTTATCGTCATACAGGGCAATTAATTTACCCAGTCCCAGATGTCCCGCTAAGGAACAGGCTTCACCAGAAACCCCTTCCATGTTGCAACCATCACCCAGGATCACATAAGTATAGTGGTCTACCAGTGTAGCATCGGGTTTATTGAAGGTCGCCGCCATGTGAGCTTCAGCCATGGCTAACCCAACGCCATTGGCAATCCCTTGACCCAAGGGGCCCGTGGTGACTTCCACACCCGGGGTTTCAAAGTTTTCTGGGTGGCCGGGAGTCACGGAACCCCACTGACGGAATTGTTTAATATCATCTAGGGTGACGCTATCATATCCCATTAAATAAAGGAGGGCATACTGCAACATACAGCCATGACCTGCGGACAGGACGAAGCGATCGCGGTTATACCATTTAGGATTTTTGGGATTAAACCGCATAAACCGATCCCACAACACAAAGGCCATGGGAGCCGCACCCATAGGGAGTCCTGGGTGGCCAGATTTAGCTTTTTCTACCGCATCAATAGCTAGGAAGCGAATCGAATTAATGCAAAGTTCTTCAAGTGATTGGGCTGCAACAACCATAATTATTGTTATCTGTAAACTTTAGTGAGTGCGTGAGCGCGGATTGTATAGAATAGATTCTATGCCATAAGTCGCTCTGGAATTACCCTTAGACCGCATCACAATCATCTCACCAGTTGGGACACGCAAGCAACCCAATTCTTAATTTTTGGTCAAAGTTGATTTTCTTGCGTATGCACAAATTATCAACTTTGTCAATATATCGCTTGATTTTTCTCAATCTCCCAGGATTTTTTAGGGTTTCGACTGTTATTTTTGTCCATCATCACAACAATTCCCCGGGAGCGTTTTTTCTAGCAGGGTTCAATGTCTTGGGTTTCCTCAAGTAATTGCAATCTATTTTCAATAAAAACTTGATTTTTCTCTGATTCGTTTAAAATTCAAAACAAAAATACTGTACTAATAACAATATTTAATATAAAGTTGTTTGTCGCTTACAGAAACCGGGTTTCTCCTGAAATTTTGAAGATGAAATATAAATTCTGATGTAGAAACCCGGTTTCTTTCAACTAGGTGTTTGATTCTCTTTTTGTTTTTTCTGTTCTTGTGCCAAAAGGTGCCTTTGTCTAAGAC
>DATNRE010000554.1:0-5276 GCA_036703685.1 Candidatus Obscuribacterales bacterium | reverse complement strand
GTCAAGCCCAAATGCCTTGGGTCTTTTGGTTATCTCCCTTAGCTGATCCGGTAGCCGTATTAAGATTATGGATATCCGCAACTCAGACCCAAATTCAATGGCGAGGGAGAACCTACGAAAAGAATTAAAACCTAAAAATTGAGGATAAATTTTTGACTATCTGGATTTTTTTCCTAAGTCTAATTTTGTGTTGGTGAATAATTGTTACGTTGTTGCAAACTGTCCTTAGTATTGGTACAATTAAAATATCCAATTACTACTAGCCAAGATCAATAATTACTTGATTTTTGTGTTTCTGTAATGGTGTCAAGAATTGTTTGTTGGTGTAATTAGAGAAATGTCGCTATGGAATACCAACTTGATTTTAATATTGATAAAGGAATAGAGTCTATTCTTTATATATTGGAGCTATTAGAGAATAAGGTTCAACCAACGATTCATCGTGTTTCTAAAGTTTTATATTTTGCCGATAAGGAACACTTGGAAAAATATGGGAGATTGATTTTTGGCGATAGCTATTACGCCATGAAACATGGCCCCGTACCCAGTCAGATTTATGATTTACTGAAATTTGTGCGTGGAGATTTGTCTCCTAGCTTTCAGCCTTCGCCAGAAATATCTGAACAGGTTCTTCATGCTTTCAAGATAGTTGATAAGCATAACATCAAAAAGCTAAGAGAGCCTAATACAGATTTTTTGAGTGCTTCTGATATTGAATGTTTAAATCATTCAGCAACAAAATATGGAAGTTTGTCTTTTGCAGAGCTTACGGAGTTAAGTCACGATCAAGCTTGGAAATCTGCGGATGAGAACGATATAATTGATGTGGAAGATATCATCAAAACCTTTGATAATTCAGAAGAACTGCTTGAACATTTGCAAAATCCACACCCATAGGTTAGAACTTTATGCCGGCAAAGTGGGAAATATTTTATGTGCAGTCTTGTCGCCATACTAAGCCAGATCCCAAGGATAAGTTTGTTTTAATCGCATATATTAATCCTTCATTTTATGGATTTCTGATCAATTCCAAAGTTAATAAATATCTTAAAAATAGACCTTATTTGCTATGTTGTGAGGCAGAAATTATCGCGAGTGAGCATAATTTTCTGGATTATAATTCTTACGTTGATTGTACGGCGGGGTTTACTTTTAATGCTAGTGAGTTGATTAGTTCAAGGGGATTTTTGAGTGATGCTGGACAGGCTAAGGTAATTAACGCCGTGAAGTTATGTCCTGTGTTAGAGAAAATACATAAAAACAGAATTTTAAAATAGGGCGATCGCTAAATATTTAAATTTGGACAAAATTAAAATCCCATAAAGTTCTCCCCCGTTATGAGGGAGAACTTTACTAAATTGGCGCTTGACAATAAACAATCAACGGTCAGCAAACTGCTAGTTAACTCGTTCTAACTGCCAGAGAATTTGATTACCTTCTCGCCGCACTCTGGATACCTCCCAGTTGCGCCAGGCCCAGTTATCCCCTCGACTGGTGACAGCACTAGCATTAATATCCATGAGATCGGCCAGTTCAGAACTACTAATTAAGTAGCCCTTGGTAGCAATTTCATCAGCAATATGCAGGGTCTCGATCAAATTGCGAAGTTGGTTCACCCTAACCTCGCGCGGTAGGTTTTCCAGTGAATCGTTAATTAAGTCAGTCATGGCAAGATCTCAGACAGCAAGATTAGAGTCTATCATACAGCCCGCTAACAAAAGGTTTCGTTCACGTCATTTTCTCAATTAACCCAGGGGGCGGGGTAATTTCAATTCGTTTTTGTTCTAAATCCACAATTGGAACAATCTCTTTTACAAAGGGAATCAAAACCGTGGGTAGGGGTTTAGGTTTACGTTTCTTCTTAGATTTACGATGAATCCCCTCGGGAATCGGTTCAGAAACTAGGGTATCTTGGGTGGGAGTCGGGGAATATAACTCCACTTCGAGTAAATCATTCCCGGCTGAAATCACATCGATAACTTTTCCGATCGCTTCCGCTTTTTCCGGGTCAAAGACTTCCAACCCAATTAAATCTAAAACATAAAATTCACCTTCCTCTAAATGGGGACGATCTTGATCCGTAATCAATAACGGACAGCCCTGTAAAGCCTCCGCCTGATTCCGATCTTCAATTCCCTCGATTTCAACCACATAAATTCCCTTACTGGGCATTAAATAGCCCCCCAAAAATTCCACGGGTTCGGGTTCAGTTTGTCCGGGCTTTAATAACCATCGTTGTCCCGGTTCAATAAATCGTTCTGGAAAATCCGAATTGGGATAAACCCGGACTTCTCCGCTTAACCCATGAGCCGCAACAACTGTCCCGATCTCGATCCACTCAGACATGATAGTATTTCTTAATTCTTGCTATTCTTTAATGATTTGATCCTGGGGATCTCCAATTTGGATTTCCTCGATTTACGCTTAGTTGATATGAAAAACACAAACAAATTTGCGCTCACCTTCGCCGTTTGTCGATTTGGGACAGTGGGGAAGTTCACACCTAAGCTATTTGATCAACGGAGCCCGATTGCTACCGCTACCATTTTACTGTTTTTTACCTGTTTATCCCCATATTCCCTAGCTCAAAATTCCCCGTTATCAGAATCTTCAGTGCGGGAACAGGAGATTAAAAATCAAGTTGAAAATCAGGTTGATAATACCTTCCGTCGCTATCTGGCATTATTAAGTTTAATTTTACTATTATTACTGCTTTTAAATACGATCGCAGCCTGCGGAGTTTGGTTTTTACTGAAAAAATTAGGCCAACAAACCTCATCCGCAGAGCAGGAAATTGAAAGTCTTAAAACCGATACCCTGACAGAGATGGAAAGGGTACTTACAGAAGCTAGACAAATTTTATATCAATTGCAAAATAAAAATGATTTAGCCCATGAAACCTTACAAACTCTCACGACTCAAACCCCTTTACCTATAATTGAAGCGGTTTGGGCGGAACAACCAGAAAACAATAAATCAGGTGCAGAAATTGAGGAATTATTACCGGAAATCCCAGATCAATCTGTAACCGATGAAACAGCACTGCCGGTAAATTCGGATCAGGAAGTTTCAGTTCCGATTGTATTACCGATTCTCTCGGAAAACGAGAACAATCAAACTCCGGCTCCAGTTGAAGTTGAAGAAAAATCTACTGACCCAACAGGCGCGCCAACTCCAGTATTAGAAGTTGAACCTGAAGCCCAACTTAAACAAGCGATTAGTTTAGCCAAACAGGGAGATAAATTATTTTTAGAAGGAGATTTAGACGCGGCAATTGAAAGTTATGATCAAGCGTTAAAAATTAAACCTGATTTAGCAGAAGTTTGGAATAATCGCGGGGTAGCACTAACCCGATTACAACGATATCATGAAGCCATTGTTTCCTATGAAAGCGCGATTCAGTTGCGATATCATTATGCCGATGCCTGGAATAATCGAGGAGTGGCTTTAGGAAAACTCAATCATTATGAAGCCGCGATTTTATCCTACCAACGGGCTATTGATTTAAAGTCTAATTATATGGATGCCTGGAATAATCGGGGCTTTGCTTTAGCCAAACTTCAAAAGTATGATGAGGCGATTTCATCCTATAATCAAGCGGCAAAAATTCGTCCTGATTTTTACCGAATTTGGTATAACAAAGCCCGATGTTATGCGGTTCAAGGACAAGTGGAGTTAGCCCTGGAAAATCTAAAACGGGCTACGCGCTTAAATCCCGAAGCCTGTCAAAAGTTAGTAAAACGGGAAACGGATTTTGATCCGATTCGACAGGATAAAAACTTTAAAAAGTTAAATTTTGACTCCTAATTATTGCATTTAAATGAATATAATTGAATTAATTTTTGTGGGTTTTCCCGCTTGTTTGAGTCTTTTTTTTCCGGGTTTATTAGGTTATGAATCCTCTAAATTTCAAGGTTTAATCAATTACCAGTCTAACCAGTCTAACCATTCCTTAGCTACATCCTATACCAGCGCCGATAACGTAGATACTACCAGGCGGTATCGAATTTTAATTCGAGATTTAGTGCAAACGGAAATTTCCCAAAGTTTTAGACGAGTTAACCCGTTATTATCAACTTGGATTTTAGTGGCCGTTTTAGTTCCTAGTGCTAGTGTTTTAAGTATTTTAATTTTGTTTTTTAAAATTACCCGAGACAGCCGGAAATTCTCCCAACATTTAGAGACGGTGAAAGATGATTTTATTCCTGAATTTTATGCCAGAATTGGTGAAGCGCAGGACATTGTTTATGATCTTCAGGATTCTTTTCAAGTCACAGAAGAAGCAATTCAAGGAATACAAGCAAGGCTAGACTCTCTTTCCACTCAAGATGATGATTTGGAAGAATATACGGTAGAAGATGATAAAAATAGACTTAGAAATCGACGAATGAATTCTTCAAAAAATAGGGAACAGGGAATAGGGAATAGGGAATAGGGAATAGGGAATAGGGAATAGGTAATAGGTAATAGGGAATAGGTAATAGGGAATGAAGTATTATTTCTGTTCCGGTGTTCCCTATTCCCTTTTGATTCTGAGTTAATTATCAATTAAATAAACACATATTGATTACTGTCTAATGTTTGGGCAATATTCCCTTGAACAACAGCTAATAACTGTTGTGACCCATTAGGATTCAGTTTAAAAATTGCCACTCCTTCGGGTACATTGGCGGGTAAATTACCAATAGTATATAAATCGGGAGTGCCGCCTAGGAGTAACTTATCTTCATTTCCATCAAAATCCGTAATCAGGGTATAGCCTAAATTCTCATTGGAAATGCCCAGCAGGGTATCATCACCTCGGTCGCCTAGGAGCAAATCGCTTCCGGTTCCACCAATCAGACTATCATTGCCTTGACCGCCATAAATAGAATCATCTCCACTATCACCAAATAGGGTGTCCTGCTCGTTATTGCCAAATATTACATCGGATTCTGGCCCCCCATAAACGGTATCCACTCCGATATCACCAAACAGAGTATCAAGTCCGTTACTGCCGATCAGTAAATCATTCCCTTGACCCGAAAATAGAATATCATCTCCATCTTGTCCTTCAAGGAAATCATCTCCCAGGAAACCAATAATCGTGTCATTTCCATCTCGACCGGCAATCACATCACGAAGCGCTGTTCCTTCTAGGATATCATCATTTTTTGTCCCAATTATGGATGCAGCCGGGGTTAAGGGTGCAATTTGATCTCCATTACGACGTAAAAAGAAAGAGTCTGCACCTTCACCGCCGATGAGTGTATCCACTTCATCATTAAAGACGATTA
>DATNRE010000553.1:0-4125 GCA_036703685.1 Candidatus Obscuribacterales bacterium | reverse complement strand
GGGAATATTCGGTTACAGGCGCAAAGGGTAGAACTGCGACGGGATAGCCAAATTACCACGAATGCCAGCAACGCCGATGGGGGAAATATTACCCTAGGAACCTCTAATTTAGTGGCTTTGGAAAATAGTGATATTACGGCGAATGCTCAGGCGGGGAAAGGGGGACAGGTGAGAATTGATGCTCAAGGGGTGTTTGGAACCCGGTTTCGAGAATTTCAGACTCCCCAAAGCGATATTACCGCCACCAGTGAGTTAGGGGCGGAATTTAGCGGGGCGGTGGAAATTAGTAGTCCAGAAGTTGACCCCAGTGCCGGGTTAGTGGATTTACCGAGTAATTTAGTTGACCCCACGACCTTAATTGCGGCTCGCTGTTCGGGAAATGAACAAAATCAATTTGTGATTACTGGACGGGGGGGTTTACCTGCGAGTCCCAATGATGCTTTAAGTTCTGAACCCACGGTGATTAATTGGATTAATTTAGTTGAACCCTCTACAACATCCCCTGTTACCTCCACATCCCCTGTAGAGACGTTGCATACAACGTCTCTACGGCGAAACATTCAGGAGGCTCAAGGATGGATAGTTCGGGCTGATGGGGTTATCGAATTAGTCACAAATCCTCCCAACGGTACACCACAGCCTACAGGTGTGTTACCTCCTCAATGTTTGCCGCTTTAAACTGATAACTCTTAAACTGATAACTCTTAAACTGATAACTGATGACTGATAACTGATGACTGATGACTGATGATGGGTAGGCTGATGACAAAGGTACTCCCTTCTCCGGGTATAGAAGTACAGAGGAGTTGACCTTGATGTTTTTCCACAATAATTTGATAACAGATGGCTAAACCCATGCCCGTGCCACGACCGACGGGTTTGGTGGTGAAAAAGGGTTCAAAAATTCGACTCCGAAGGGTTTCCGCCATGCCTGGGCCGTTATCAGAAATTTCAATTTGTACCCATTCTTTTTGTTCTGAATCAGTTAGGATATCTGTATGGATAGAAATTTGGGGTGGGCTGTTTTTTTGGACTGTTTCTAGGGCATCAATAGAATTAATTAAAATATTCATAAATACTTGATTCAGTTGACCGACATAGCAATAAATTAAGGGAATCTTTCCATAATTTTTGACGATTTTAATTTCTGGTCGATCCCCTTGGGCTTTGAGACGATGCTTTAAAATCATCAAGGTGTTATCAAGATTTTCATGTAAATCTATGGTTTTAATATCCGCTTCATCTAAACGGGAAAATGAACGCAAAGATAGGACAATATCGGAGATTCTTTGACTTCCGGTTAGCATAGAATTGAACATTTTCTGGAGGTCTGAGGTGAGAAATTCTAAGTCTAATTCATCAATTTCGGTTTGAATTTCGGGGACGGGTTGGGGATAATGGGTTTGATATAGGGAAATTAAATGCAGTAAGCTATCGGTATATTCTTTAGCATAGGTGATATTGCCAAAAATAAAACTTACGGGATTATTAATTTCATGGGCAATTCCGGCAACTAATTGACCCAAACTAGACATTTTTTCGCTTTGTAATAATTGGGTTTGGGTTTGTTTGAGTTGGGTAAGAGCTTTTTCTAATTCTGTGGCTTTTTGTTGCAATTCGATTTGAGATTCCTGTAAACTATAGGTATCCTGTTCAATTTTTTCAGCCATTTGATCAAAAGCTATAGAAATTTGAGCTAATTCGTCTGACCCTTCTAGGCGGCTGCGATCGCTTAAATTCCCCTGAGCTAAATTCTGACTTACTAATACTAACCGCGAAACTCTTTTGGTTAAGGTCAGTTCAAAAAATAACCACACCAATAAACAGATAATCAGCACCACTAAATTCATTTGTAAAGAACGGTTTAAGGCATCTTGATAGGCTTGTTTTTTGGTTTGAGTCAGATCATAAATTGAGAGTAGGGTTCCCACTTGAGGACGCAATTGATTGGGTTTGGGGGAAAGTATGACCGGGGTAATCACCTTTAAAATTTGCCGATTATTTGACCAAAATGTTTCTCTAACTTGGGTTTGTCTAGTCTGTTGAATCTGGGGGTAAAGATGGGAGAAATCTGTATTAATGATGGGTTGTTGTTTTAATTTATAGTCATTGGAAAAAACCACAACATTATCTTCATCCAAGAAAGCTGATAATTTTAAGTTAGGTTCTTCTCCTGTTTCACCAATCACTAGCTTTGCCGCATCTAAATTTTTATTATCTATGTCAACCCGCCGTAAAATAAATTCTAAGAGGCTAACTGTTTTTTGACTATAAAAATTTGCCTGTTCTACAACTCTGTTTTCCTGACGTTTATAGGTTGCGTTTACTTCTGTTATAAAACTATATAAACCCAGTCCACTACTTAAAAATAGCAGTAAACTGGGAATAGTAACGCGCAGAGGTAGACGAAAAGCAAAACGTTTCATGGATTCGAGTTTTATAGGTAATGGGTAATGGGTAATGGGTAATGGGTTGATCAGTCAACTATTAACTCTTACACTGATAACTGATGACTGATTATTACGAATTATGGATTTAATTGAGTGAAAAAACGAGCATCTAATAATGAGGAAAAATCTATATTTGACTGTAGTAGTTGCTTTTCCTGCATTAATTTAGATATTTTTTGGGCAGAATTAACCAGAACTGGATCGGTTTGGGAGAGAAGGTTTTTATTTTCAGTTGAGGTTAAAAACTTAACTAATTTCAGAGAAGATAAAAATTTATTTGCATCAACTCCGTCCCGTTTAGCCATAAGTTTAGTCGCATTTTCCGGTTCTTTTTTGAGATAGTCTAATGCCATAAACCAACCTTTAATTAACTGTTCTAACTCCTTCGATTGAGTTTCTAAAGTATCTTGACGCACAACCAACATATCCACCACTTCCCCCAGAATTTGACTACTATCAAATAAGATATTAGCTCCCCTCGCCATTAACTGAGAAAGAGCAGGTTCAAAGGTTACTAAAGCATCGACTTCATTCTCTTGAAATGCCGATTCATGTTCCGGGTACGCCAAGGAAACCACGGTAATATCCTGTAGAGAAAGTCCGGCTTTATCAAGTCCCCGACTCAACATATAAGCCCCTAAAGCGGTGTTTTCCACCCCAACTTTTTTTCCTTTAATATCTGCTAGGGTGTTTAACTCCGGTTGCCCGATAATTACATCTGCACCATTTGATAAATCCGTCAGCAAAATCACCCGAACTGCTGGAAATGTTTCTGCTAACATTAAGGTTTCATCAATAGTCATCCCTCCGCCTTGTAAATTCCCGCTCCGCAGGGCGTTGCTAACTTCCGTTGTTGAGGGATAATCAACAATATCAATTGAAGTATTTTCATAGTAACCCAACTGTTCGGCTAAAGATAGAGGGGCGAAACCCGGCCAACTATTAATCCCAATCAGCAGGGGTTTTGTGGGTTGCTCAAAACAACTGACTAATATTCCCAAACTGATGCAGATTAAAATTCCCAAGGAAAAAAAATTAATTAATTTACGGGATTTTGGGGTTAAAATTCTACTATTTTTCATCATTTTTCCTCTGATTTTCCAACAGAAAACTCTGAATTAACTGAACTAACTGCCGAATTTGTACGGGTTTAGGCAGATATTCATTCGCCCCGGCGGCTAAACATTGTTCTCGGTCGCCCGCCATCGCAAAAGCAGTTAAAGCAATGATGGGTAAGTTAGCCTGTTGTGAATTAGCCCGAATTTGGCGCATGGCTTCCAAGCCGTCCATTTCTGGCATGGAAATATCCATTAAAATCAAATCTGGATGCAGACTAATCGCTTTTTGAACTGCTTCGATCCCATTTTTGGCGACTTCGAGATCAAATCCCTTCGCCTGTAGGTAGTTGAGCAGGGTTTGAATATTATCGGGATTGTCTTCAGCCAGCAAAATTAAAGGACGTTTTGAGCCCCGAGGAGTGTTCCCCAACCGGGCTGATCTGTCTAAAAGTTTCGCTGGAGTCAACCTCGGCGATTCTCTCCCGGGATTCCAAGGGAGGGCGATGGTAAAGCAACTACCTTTTCCGGGTTGACTGTCAAGGCTAACCGTCCCCCCGTGCAGTTCCACCAGTTTTTTAACTAAAACTAATCCTAAACCTGTACCTTCATACCGTCGG
>DATNRE010000552.1:0-14684 GCA_036703685.1 Candidatus Obscuribacterales bacterium | reverse complement strand
TAATCGCTAAATTCCATTTTTTCTGTTGAATTAACCCATCGGCTAAATTACAATAAGACCAATGAAAATGGGGGTTTAATTGAATCGCTTTTCGATATACATGAACGGCTTCTTCCCAATGTTTTAATTTTAATAATCCATTGCCTAAATTATGATAAGACCAGGAAAAATTAGGATTAAGTTTAATCGCATGGCGATAATTAATAATGGCATCTTGCCATTGTTCCTGTTTCAAAAAAACATCCGCTAAATGGTGATAAAACCAAGAACAATGGGGATTTAATTGGATCGCCTGACGATAATTGGCGATCGCCTCTTGCCATTGTTCCTGCTGATCATACAAACGCCCTAAATTTGCATAGGATTCAGCCGATTTGACATCCCTTGCCATCACATTTAAATAATCGGGTTTGAGCGGGTCTTCCTGGGGCATATTTTTGGGCTTAAACGGGAGAATATAACACGGATTCTAAACGCCGTAAGGCAAAATCCAAATCATCATTAATCACTTCAAAATCAAACTCACTGGCGGCGTCGATTTCCGCTTTTGCTCGCATTAAACGCCGTCGAATGGCATCTTCTGAATCCTGACCTCTACCCCGTAAACGCCGTTCTAATTCATCAATAGAAGGGGGCATAATAAAAATTCGTAAAGCTGAGGGAAAAGTCAAACGAATTTGGCGAGCGCCCTCTAACTCAATCTCCAATAAAACCGATATTCCCTCCTCAATTTTTTGTTTAACTGCCATTAAGGGAGTTCCATAATAATTCCCCGCAAATTCAGCCCATTCTAATAACTCTCCTGCTTCGATCATGTTTTGAAAATGAACCCGATCAACAAAATAGTAGTCCTGTCCATGGATTTCACCCGGACGGGGAGAACGAGTGGTTACAGAAACGGATAAATGGAGTTCAGGATGATCTTTGAGTAGGGAACGAACTAATGTTCCTTTTCCGACCCCGCTAGGGCCTGTCATCACAATTAATCGGCCTTTTTTCATAGTATTTTTATCAGGTTAGAGGGTTGAAAACAAAGTAATGGGGAATCCCTGATTTTCCCTTGAACCTGCTGATGGATTCAAGGCATTGAATCGGAATCTTTTTATTTTCTCATGCTATGCGGATGGAAACCAAGGGGAATTAATCACAAATCCCCTAATCATCGCGGGAATTGCCGTCTTTGGTCATCACAAAGCGATGGGCAACGGTTTCCGGCTGAATAGCTGAGAGAATAACATGGCTAGAATCCGTGATAATTACCGCCCTGGTTCGGCGTCCGTAGGTAGCATCGACTAACTGTCCTCGCTCCCGAGCATCATTAATAATCCGCTTAATCGGGGCTGATTCAGGGCTGACAATGGCAATCACCCGATTAGCAGAGACAATATTACCAAAACCAATATTGATTAACTGAATATCCATAAAAATTGAATTGATAGGATTTGTCAAAGTTTTTTTCTACAATTCCATCATAGTTAAAATTTATGGAATTTACAACGCTTAATCCTAGAAAAAATCTATTTTTTGTTTACTTGAGTTTGGCTTATATTGTTAAGTTAAAACTCAAAAAACGACTATTCTAAATCAGTTATCGGTGATCAATTATGGGTCTATTGCCCATTCCCTATTTTCAAAAACCTTATTTTTTAGTACGGATTGAGACTGACTCTATTAATGCCCATTCCTAGGAATTTGTGTTAAGCTAACGGGTGTTCATCCCTAATTAATTGATTATGAAAGCTATTGTTATTCATCAATATGGGTCGCCTGATGTTCTTCGTTATGAAGATGTTCCGACCCCAACAATTAAACCCGATCAAGTTTTAGTCAAAATTCATGCCAGTAGTGTTAATCCCGTGGACTGGAAGATTAGACAGGGATTATTGCAACCCCTATCGGGCTACAATTTCCCCAAGGTTTTAGGCTCGGATTTAGCGGGGGAAGTGGTGGAAGTTGGCTCCCAGGTGACGCGCCTCCGGGTGGGAGATCAGGTTTATGGCTTCGTTAACCCGTTATTTGGGGGCGCCTGTGCCGAGTATGTGGCTGCCCCGGCTGGGAATTTGACCTATAAACCTCAAAATATGACCTATGCGGAGGCTGCGACGGTTCCAATAGCCGGATTGACTGCGTTGCAGGGGTTATTAGATTTAGGTCAACTGCGACCCGGACAGAGGGTTTTAATTAATGGAGCGTCCGGCGGTGTGGGAACCTTTGCAGTGCAAATTGCTGTGGCCCTGAATGCCGATGTTACGGGGGTTTGCGGGACGTCTAATGTTGATATTGTTAAACGTTTGGGAGCCCATACGGTGATTGATTATACCCAAGAGGATTTTACCCAACAGGACATTCAATACGATATTATTTTTGATGCGGTGGGGAAACAGTCCTTTTTTAATTGCGAAAAGATTCTACAATCCGATGGTATTTATATCTCAACTTTGCCCACAATTGATAATATGGGAGCCACCTTACAAACTTTATTTTTTGCGGGTAAAAAATCAAAATTAGTCCTGGCTCAACCGAGTCGCCGAGATTTAGACGCCTTGCGAGATTTAATTGAAGCGGGCAAAATTCAAACCATCATTGATCGAACTTATCCCTTAAATGATCTAGCCGAAGCCCATACCTATAGTGAGATGGGCCGCACCGTTGGCAAAATTGCAATTACGGTGAATGAAGGGTTACAAACTATTAATATTGATTGATTGTTTTGGGTTAGTTTGGCGGAGTAAAGTTTTCTAAGCAATCGGTGTTTAATGGCTCTACATCAAACATTTGTTCTGGGCTCCAACTTCCCCATTCCCCGTTCACCATAGCTCTAACTTTCCATTTCCATCCTATGAGGTTTTGGTCTGCGATATACCCGCTGCTTTTGCTAATATAATCTGGAGATGGTAAGTTAGAATTATTAATCACTGGATTGACAGCATTAGCTCCAATTACATACAAATGATAGGCTGTTGCATTAGGAATTTCAGACCAGGCGAATACCCACACAATATCATTTTCCAAAGGAGGTAAACACCCATTATCTAAAATATTTGATGGTGGGGGAAAAGTAAGTTTGGGTGCAACGGGAACACTGCTAAATTGCGAGAGTAAGATCGGGCTAACTAACAAAAAAGACCCTAATAAACTATAGCTATACTTTCCGGTTCGTAGTGGGTTCATCTTATCAATTAATAGTTTCATTGAGAAAATGTTTTTAGAGGGTAAAGGGATAGGGAATAGTGATTAGAGAGTTCAGAAGAAACCGGGTTTCTCCCCAAAAAATTAAGGTTTCTTGCGAGGGATCTCAGAAGAAACCCGGTTTCTGACCTTGCGTGCGTAAGTTCTATTAATGTTGAATATTCAATCCGGCTTGACGAGCGGCCACAATATAACGAAAAATATATTCTACTAATTCAATATGGTTTTCTGCGGCTTGTGGAGAATCTGCCCAAACTGTTACCCCATGATTTCTAATTAATAATGCTGGAACATCAGGAGAAGTCTGTTTAAACCGTTGAATAATATCTTCAGAAATTCGAGGGACTTGTAAATAGTTCTCAAAAACTGGCAGATAAACTTTCGGGTTTTCTTGCCAAATTCCCAAGCCTTTTAACATCTCAATCGGTGGTAAAGGTAGTTGCTCATGATCAATAAAGTTTGAGACTAATTTGGCTTCTACCGAATGCACATGATAACAGGCATTTGCCTCGGGAAACAAAGAATATATAGCTTGATGAATACTGGTTTCTGCCGAGGGTTTGTTATTCGGATCGGGATTTTCTAATATCTCTCCAGTGAGAGACATTCTAACAAAATCCTCTGTCACTAATTTGCCTTTTTGTTTGCCACTAGCTGTAATCCAAAAACTATTATCGGGCATTTTAGCCGAAAGATTTCCAGCCGTCCCTGCCATCCAACCCAGTTGATAAAATTGGCAAGACGCATATATTAAAGATTGACGGAGATCGGTGTTCATGATGAATTAAGAATTAAGAATTAAGAATTACAAATTGGTCTTTCATCCCCATTTTTCCATCGCCTGTTTAAGAGCATCAGGGGGCATTTCCTTAGCATCAAAGGGTAGACCCCGTTGATACCAGTCGAGGGCTTGGAAGAAGGCATTAACCCCCGCTCCTGGGCCGTTTGGATGTTCCATAATCCCCGTCCCGGCATTCAGAATTACGTCCTTTCCATAGTCCGAGAGGGCTTGGGGCACAATTCCGGGGTGAATTCCGGCCGAAGGGACAGGGAACACATTCCGCGATCGCAACTGCTCACAAATCCGCTTTTCCTCAACGGGATCAAAGGGTAAACTACCATAATGGGCGGGATATAAGACCGCATCCGCCCCGCCATGGGCCATTAAGGTTCCCAAAATCACGGAATAGGAAAAACCCGTATCCCCAGAGGCACATAACGCCCCCGCCAAGGCAGGATGGGCGAAAATGGGAACATTAACCTCTGGATCGGTGGCGAGGGCTTCTAAGACCGAAAAACCGTAGGTGAGAACATTTAATAATAGGGCATTTGCCCCTTCTTTAACCAGTATTCGGGCTTTTTCTAATAGGGTTTGGGCGTTTCCCGTAACATTAACTGCATACAAAACCGTGCGCCCGGTTTCTTGTTTAATTTGGTCTAAAATTGGACGACAAGCTCTTAATCTTTCTAGGGTGGGGGCAGTGTTTAAATCCCCCATAATTTCATCATCTTTAATAATATCTAATCCGGCCGTTGCCACTTCTTTTAAAATTGTAGCATGATCCTGGGCGGATAGTCCTAGGGCGGGTTTGAAGATTGCCATAATTAGGGGACGATCAAAAACTTGCAATTGTTGGCGAATTCCTGATATGCCAAATTTTGCAACCCGACCATAATTTTTATCAAGTCTAACGGCAACTATTTTACCAACTCCCGCCATAGAATATTTGCCGAAAATCATCGTTAGCAAGCTAGAAATATCGTTTTCAACGTTAATTTCTGGAAATTTAACGGTGGCAATACTATAACCTTGTTCATCGGTTTTGATATTAATAACTTCGGCTAAATGCGATCGCAAATTATCTTCCCGATGGCTAAATCTTTCGTCCCAAGTTCCAGCAGTTTGTCCAATAGCAATGACTTTCGCCTGACGCACCGCATCAATATCAGGAGGAAAACGATAATCAACTTCAATGGTCATGGTTTTTTATTCTAGTAATTGTTATCAATATAACTCAAAAAATGTCGGTTTTAACCTGGGATTTGATCCCCCTAAATCCCCCTTAATAAGGGGGACTTTGAATCAGGTTTACCTCTGAATCAGGGAAATAGAGTCAATATTTACCCTCTTAAAAAGGGGAGTTAGGGGGGATCTAGTGTGTTATAAAAGCATTAACAATTAATTTAAAGCTAAGGTTTTGTTAGGTCTTCTGGAAAAAATTCTAATTTCAGTATTGGTATATTCTGGAGTCCAACCTTCGGTTGTCGTGAAATAACGAACCGCTTTAATTCGTCGAGTTTCTGTTAAATAAAACCAATGTTCTGTATGAGCCGGAACGTTAATATATTCTTCAGCTTCAACGGTTAATTCTACTTGACTGCCATCGGGACGAATAAAGCCAAAGACTCCTTCTCCATCAATAATATAACGGACTTCATTATCCGTATGAATATGACACTGTTCAAATTTTGCCAATAATGTTTCTAGGTTAGGGGTATCGGGATTAAGGACAATTAAATCCCGGGACTGATAACCTGCGGTTTGTTTTAATTCTTCAAAATATTGATCTAGTCCTTGCAAAACTTCTGCTTTTTCTTCATCGTTTAATGCAGGTTGATTCAACAATTTAATCAATTCTGGATCAGTACCGACAGACCAATGGTTTAACTGAATATTCAGACTGGCTAATTCTTGCTGAATTTCATCTAATTCGGTGTAAGTTGTTCCGTCTTCTAACTGTAAAATTGCCATGCTTCACCTCGATAGTAGGAAATGTTTTTAAGTCGAATACTATTATATAGCGGTGTGTTGTCCCGTGAGATATGAAGTAAAAATCCCGCTTCTTAAACAATACCTGCGCCAAAATCCTAGAGAGTTGCGTAATTGTTGCCATTGCTGGCAATATAATAATTAAAATGGGAGTTGAGTCAATATGCGAAAGGATTTTTGGGCGAATCTACCAAAGGACATCTTGCTAGTCGGTTTTCTGAGTGTGGGGATGGGGACAGCCGCATCGGTGGTTTTTCCTGGGGGGGGTCTCGGGACTCCATTACTGGGAAGTACCGCCGGGGCGTTGGTGGGGACGGCGGTTTCTAGTAAACAGAAAGAACAGGAATATAAACGGAGTCTACAAGATTCCCAATCCCAAAAAGATAAAGATTATCAACTCAGTTTACAGGATTTAAGTAAACAGAAAGACCAAGAGTATCAATTTCGTTTACAAGCACTGGAAAAACAACTCGATACACAACAAAACTGGCAAGAATTTCAGACTAAATTGATTAGACTAAAAGATCAGGTAGAAAGTCTGGAGCAAAAACAAATAAACTTAGGGGAAGTTGAAGGGAAGTTAACACAAAAACAATTAGAGTTACAGGAAGTTCAGGGGAGATTAACTGTATTAAAGGAAGAAAAACAAGACTTAGAAGATCGCGTTAATACCTTGCATCAAAATCACCCCAATTTGTCTGAATTAGAAAAATTAAATAATCAAGTGGGCAAATTAAGAGTAGAAAAAAGTCAATTAGAGGGTGAAATAACGGCATTAAAATCTCAGTATCAAAGTTTAAAAGAAGTTGAACGATCGCTGAGTGAAACCCAAGCTAATTATATTGTAAAAAATGTCGAATTGCAACAATTAATAGCAGAAATTGACCAGAAAAGACAAGACACTCAAACCCTGGAACAAAGAACCGTAGAATTAGAATTAATCAGAGTAACCTATGATAGTTTATCTCTGGAAAAACAACAGTCTCAAACCCGAATTAATCAACTTGTTCCTGAAATTGATCGTTTAGAAGCAGAGAAACAAAGAATTCTGCAAGCGATTCAAAATCATACATTAGATTATCAACAAATAGAAAGAGATAAACAAAAAAATAGAAATTTGAGTTTTGAACTCCGAGAAAAAGAATCTAAAAAACGAGAACTTGAACAAATTGTACAGGAGTTAGAAGGACAGCAATCAGTTGTATTGGGAAAAATTCAAGGTCTCAAAGCTGAGAAAGAGGAACTTCAAGAAGAAATTAATCTGATGAAAAATCAGATAGACAGCATGGAAAATACGGCGGATTTTGCCTTGCGATCGCTACAAGAGCATCTATGGACACCGAATTCATCAGAGTGGAATCCACCAGAAAAGGTTTTTTTAGATGGGTTTATGCAGTATTTAAAAAACAAAGGATTAGCATTTCCTCGGCGGGTTGTTTATGCGTTTCATACCTCTTTAAAAGTGCAAGATATTTCTGCTTTAGTGATTTTAGCTGGAATTAGTGGAACTGGAAAAAGCGAACTTCCCCAACGATATGCAGACTTTATCGGTGCCCAACGGTTAACTTTAGCAGTTCAACCTCGATGGGATTCTCCTCAAGATTTGCAAGGGTTTTATAACTATGTGGAGAAGAAATTTAAACCGACTGATTTGATTCGAGGAATTTATCAATATAACCATGATCCAGTTATGAAAAATCGGATTGTTTTGGTATTATTAGATGAAATGAACTTAGCCCGGGTAGAATATTATTTTAGTGATTTTCTCTCGAAATTAGAAAGCCGTCGTTCGAGTCCTACCTTTTTAGAATTAGATGTAGGGAGTTTACCAATTCCTGAAGCACAAAGAAAGTTAAAAATCCCCTCACAATTTTTATTTGTGGGAACTATGAATGAAGATGAAACGACTCAAACTTTATCGGATAAAGTGTTAGATAGGGCTAATGTTCTCACCTTTGGAAAACCCAAAACTTTACAATTAAGCAAGACGAAGACTACGGAAGCTGAACGCTCTATGTATGTCAGTTATTCAACATTTGAACAATGGTTCAAAACGCCGGATCAAAATTCTGAGGGAGTTCAAAAAGTTAAAGATTATTTAGATCGGGCGAATAACATTATGGAAAGTATCGGACATCCTTTCGCCCATCGGGTGTATCAAGCTATTACTCAATATGTGATTAATTATCCTGGGGTTTCTGACTCAAATTCCGATGAATTTCGCTTTGCTTTAGTAGATCAATTTGCTCAAAAATTATTACCAAAACTCAGAGGATTAATGATTGATGATTACCAGGAAGAATTAAATCAGTTTGCTAGTTTAATTGAAGAATTGGGCGATGCTTCCTTAACAGAAGCGTTTATAAAAGCGCGAAATTCGCGTTCTGGTCAGTTTGAATGGAAAGGATTAATTTATCCAGAGGAGGAGTAAAGACAAATGCAGCTATATCCTAGTATTTTTGCTTATTTGAATCAACAAAAAGTTGGAGTCGATCATCTTTTTGAAGACCAAGATCGCCCCTATTTGGTATTGGAAGCAGGTGATATTTTATCCCCATGTCCCATGTTAATTGACCAAACAGATCGGGTTTATGAAATTGGTTTTCCTTGGTTCACTCCCACGGATTTACAACATAATAATAGCCAACTTGATAAGCAGTTAACCTTAGAAATCAACCTGCATTTATCTGTTTTAAAAATTCGAGGTCAAGTGTTAGATATTGCTACTATTGAAGATGACAAACAATTAAAAGAATTGAGAGAGAAATTAGACGATCGCATAGATGACAAAGTTGCTCAACTATTACAAATTTTTACGGGATTATGTGAAAATATTTTCGCTGAAAAAGTAGGAAAAAATCAAAAAGTTCGAGTGCTGGAGTTACCAGAAAAGTTTCAAAAATTCCAGACTGCTGATGCTACTCAACCTTTAATTATTACTTTATTAAATAAGTATAATTTAGACAAAAACTTACAAATCATTAGCCCTAAACTGAGACAACAATTGAGACGTAAAGCTGAATTAATACCCGTTGGTAATATTCAGGAAATGGATGCTTATTGTTTGCGAGATTATACCCGTCGTCCCGGTTTAACCGCCGCCGAAAAAGCCGGATCTCGACAGGAATTAATGGGGATAAAACGTTACCAAGACTATCATACACCTGAAAATAAGTTTCTGATTTATTTTGCCGGAAAAGTTCTCTACCGAGAATCAAATCTTTATAAAACTTATCCAGAATCTGCAAAATTTCATCAAACAATTAAACAGTTTAGACAGCAACCGACTGTTCAACCAATTTTAAAAACTTTACACCGTTTTAAACTAGGTAAACCCAATTATGTGTTATTACAAAATCCCATCTATCATAGTTTTTATCAAGCCTATTTAAATTATATAGCCAAACGATCAGAAAAAGAGAAGTTATGGACAGTCAGAAATCAACTGTTAAAGGATGTGATTTATTTAGCATTTACCGCAACATTTTTGCGATTTAAAGATTCTCATGTTCAACCTTTAAGTTATTTAACAGGTTCTCTGAGTCCTAAACAGGGACAATATTTAAACCATGATGATCAAGTTTTCCCTAAAATTCCTGTATTTTTACGAGATAAAGTCTATGTATTTCAGATGCAAAAATCCAGAAATATCAGATTAGGAGATTGCTTAATGACGGTGGAAGTTCATGATTTAAACACATCGGAATTAAAAGTTAAAAAATTGCAATTTCCTATCTGGATATTCTGGTATCTTCCCTCAAACGAAACTTTGAAACAAGCTGTTTCATATATTAAAGGATTATCAGACATTGAATCAGCGATTATCCTGTTTTTACATGATCCGTCTAGTTCTGGATCAGAAAAAGGTAAAATTCAACGCCTTACTAATCACAAAATTTGGTTTTTTCAAACTCCTGACCCCATGTTAGCTAATGGGTTTGAGCAAACCTTAAAATCAATGAGTATTTTAATCAAAGATAAATTATTAAACCATGATCAATAAACAGCAATTTTGGCAAGGATTAAAAGCACAAATTAACGATTCTGGGAATAACCCAGAATGGCGTTTAAGGTTGTTAGAACAGTTAGTTAAAACTCAAACTGAATTAACATTACCCACGGAATTAATTGTCGAAACAATATGCAATTGTGCGGTTTATTTACCCGAGCGATCGCCACTTAATTTTACCACAGTTTATCCGGTTTTACCGCTTTCTCCGCAACAAATCCAAGCTTTAGAAATGGGATTATCTAATAGTCCGATTACGGTGATTTCTGGTTTACCTGCTACGGGAAAAACTCGCATAGGGTTAAATCTTGCGGATGCGGGAATTAAAGATGAAAAACGCATATTAATTTTAAGTCATTATCCGAGTACATTAACTGTTTATCAACAATTACCTGGATATCCTTATTTATTGTCGGAACATTCGGGGAATCAATCCGCAATCATTGAACGTCTTCAGCGCGATTATTTAGCACAACCACAACTCAATTATTTACCGCTTTACTGTTTACCTGATCCTGAATTAGAACAGTTGCGATCGCCTGCTAAACTAGAAAGATATTTACCCTTAATTACCGCCCAATCTATCCCCCAACTCACCCAAACTTTGAGCTTAGAATTTCCCAATTTAAGTGCAGCAAGGTTAAACTGGTTTGCTTATCAACTCAAGAGATTAGAACCCTTATTAAGAAAGCAACTGACTCTAGTTCAATCCTACCAAAATCTATCAAAAAATGCCATATTAACCCTAGAAAAATATTTAATTCAAAATCCTATTAATCCCTGTTTAGCAACGGTTAAAGAATTTCTAGGTGTTGAGGGTCAAACCCACTGGCAAAATTTCTATGATTTAATTATTATTGAAGATGCTCAACAGTTAACCTGGTTAGAATTAATCTTAATCTCAGGATTAACTCATAAATTAATATTATTAGGGGATGGAAATACCGGGTTTATTCCTGCTTCTCGGAATCGAAACTTTTTCCAGCGTGTTCTCTATGGTTTTCCTTGGTTATTGCAATATTTACTTCCTGCTTATACCCTACAACTATCAGAACAATTTCGTTTACATCCCGAACTAGCAACGACAATTTATGATAGGTTTTCCCCAGAATGGATATCAACAAATTTTCAACAGATGAGTGATTATTTTCCCCAGTGGGAATATCGGTTATGGTGGGAAGATATTCCCAATCAACAGGAAGCAGAAAAAATATTAGAATTTTTAAAAACTTTTGATTTAGAATTAATGCCAAAAATAGGAATATTAACTTTTTCGGAAATTCAGCGAGATCAGTTAATTGCTAATTGTCCAGTTGAGTATACTTCTGTTATGATTAAAACAGTTACAGAATGGCAAGGAAAAGAAGCATCTATTGTCTTAATTTGTTGTAGTGGAAACCCTAAACTTATTTCTATAGAACATTGGAAAAATGCCTTAACCAGAGGACAAAGTTACTTAATTTTATGGGGAGACTATGAAAAATGGACTCATGCAGTTTCCCTATTAAAACGAATGAAATTACCTAGAATTCGTCAAGGAGTATTATCATGAAAATTCATTATCAAATTCAGGGAACATTTTACCGTCAGTTGCTAGAAGGAAACCCTTTATCCGACGTGTCTTTATGGCAATTGTTACAAGAAATCCAAACAGTTGCGACCCAAACCCATCGACGAACACCGGAGCTTTTACGTCAATCTTTTGGGTTACAATTTATCCCTAATGCAGTCTTGACGGATTTATTAAAAATTGCTAATGGAGTCACTCAGGAAGATCAACTTTATCAATCTTCTAGTTTAAAACTATTATTTCCTAGGGACTCTAACTTAAAAGATCGCGTTGCTAACCGTTATATTTATCAATTTATTAGTTCAGAAATTACCTTGGATTTGTTAGCAGATGACTCTCAATTTCCTCTATTTAATGGCAATGAAAATCAACAGGATGGGAGTTATACTATTGTTTTAGATCAACCTTATTATCCGGGGTTATCATTAGAAATAGCTAAAAAAATATGGCAAGAAGCGGAAACTTTCTGGCAGAATTTACCCAATTATCAAAAAATTGATCGTTTCTTGAGAAATGTTGATACTCAGGAGGCAATTTTTAGAATTAATGACCAATTAAGATTAGGGATAAATGGGCAAGAATTACCCCTGAGTTTAAGAGAAACAATGATCAGTTTACGAGCAGAAAATACAGACATTTCTGATCAGTCAGAATCAACTCAACAATTGATTCAAGAATATCAAGAGCATTATAAAATTGTTGTTAGTCATTTTCCTGAAACTCTGACTATAAAACCTAATCTTTCTTCTGTTAATCAAGTTTTTATAAGTCGAAAAAATCGGGATCTATTTCAAAAAATAATTGCTCAAGCGGAGAATTTTTTACTGATTTCTAGCTATATCCTCGAAGATGAAGCATTAATTCATCAAATTTGTGAAAAATCCGCAACTCTACCGCAAGGAGTCTGGATATTAACAGATTTACGGGATGAAGTTGTAGATAGAATGGATCAACAAGTGACAATTTCTGGCGACTTACCTGAACATTTTAAACGTGCGGATGAGCGGAAAAAAGATTGTCTCCGTCAATTGTTAGATGCTAAAGTTAAGATCAGAAGCGGTGCATTTCATTTAAAAACTTGCATTTCTGAAAAGCATGGTTATTTAGGATCAGTGAATTTGACAAGAGGCAGTTTAGATGTTAATTTGGAGTCAGGAATTATCTGTAGAAAGACTGAAACTCACCAACAACTGATTAATGTATTTCGTTATTTTTGGCAATCTTCTAGTCGAGATCATGTAATTCCTGTATTGGGTTTTGATGGGTTTGAATTGCGAACTATCAAACGTTATCGTCAAGAATCTTATCCGGTTTTTCCTACTTTACTAACTCCTAATCAATATTATAACGATCTTTTAAAAGAGTTAAGTGATTTTGCAGGAAAAGTCATCATTTTTAGTCGTAGTTTTCAAGCAACTGCTGAATTAAAATCCCAATTACAGCGTTTAAATACTACTGTTTATATTGATCAAGAAATGGGATGTTCAGATTCGACTATGAGTATTAAAAGAATAAAAAACCTCCATGCAAAAATCACGCTTTTAGGAAATAAAATAGCTTATGTTGGCGGAATTAACTTTAATTTTTCTCTGAAACATCAAAGAAGTTATGATTTAATGTATAAAACTACAGATTCTCAAGAAATTAGTCAAATTATTAACATATTAAAAGGTTCAAAATCATGACTCAACTATTTAATTTAGAATCCTATATCAAATTATGTCAATATGCTTATCGGTTTGATCAAAATCCTGATGAGTTAATTCATGCTCAGGGAAACTTACCCAGAAGATATAAACAAGAATTAATCACAGAATATGGAATGACTTCCTATCGAGTTGAACCTGTTATTTCCAATCATCGTAGTCAACAGTTAGAAGTTAAAACCAATGAAAATAATTTTCTGGGTGAGGAGTTAACCCCAACCGGAATACAACGGTTATTTATTATTAGAGATACAATTGATTTGTTAACTTTAAGTACCAGTCAATTTTTAAATTATCAAGAAACTTACTTATATCAAAGTGCCTATTATTATTGGAATTATTATCAACAAATAAAACAGCTTAATCCTGATAAACCCTTAGTATTTATAGATTTAGATTGTTTTGAATGCGATCGCTTAATTCCCATTCAACGGGATCGGCAGGGAGTTCCTATTCTTAATACAAGAGAACCGTTATTCATTCAAACATCTTTTAATACTGTTGAAACATATAATCAAATTTGTAGAGATATTGCTATCAAAATTTTAACTAACTTTTTCCCAAATAGTAATTTAGAAGAAAGTGCGATCGCCCATCTACAAAAATATTTACAAAAAATTGCAATATTTGAACAAATACCTCCAGAATCAAAGACAGAATCAATTTCTATTATGGTTGAAATTATGAATTCTGAGCAAACTTATTATAAACAAGTCCAATTAAAGCTGGCAGATATTGAAAATATTGTTAATAGTAGAGTTAATTTTTCCGACTTAGAAAAAATAGCAGATCCTAATTATCACTGGATTTTAATTTCTCAATATAATCGGTTTCCAATTATTAAACAGCGACTTCCACAATTTTTATGTGTAAGTTCTGATCATCAAATTTTTCCTAGAGTGTGGGAAATGAAACAAAACTCTAATTTTCCCTTATTTGGGATTTATTTAGATACCATTGAATTTGAAATTGGAAACAAAGATAAAAATGTCCCCCAGTGGATAAAATTATCAGATCAAGCTATTTCCTATGAAGGTGTTGAACAAACATTAACAGGAATTATCCCCGAAACCAATCAAAAAGTATTCCGTATTCCTAAAAATACTAATCCAGCAATACTTCCCATCCGAGTTAACGGTAAGGACTATTTAAAAAATCAGTGTCCTCAGAGTTATGAAATTTTTATTGAAAACTTTCCGGGTACAGAAGATATTGAAATTGAAATTAAATTTATTCTCAAACCTGATGCACCTCCTCAACTTAAAGTTAGTGATATTAACGGAACTTATAAAATTACCTCTAAACTGGTAGATAGAAAAGAAAAAGAAGTTAAATCTTTTGGTTATATTCCTTATCAAAGAATTGAAGAAACGAGACAAGAAAAATCTTTAAAACAAATTGAAAGATTGAGTGGGAGTCATTTAATATCTACATTAAAAC
>DATNRE010000551.1:0-2719 GCA_036703685.1 Candidatus Obscuribacterales bacterium | reverse complement strand
TCCCCTGCTCCCCCTGCTCCCCTGCTCCCCTGCTCCCCCTGCCTCCCTGCTCCCCCTGCTCCCCTTGCCCCCCCTGCTCCCCTTCCTTTCTTCCGTGAGGTTTTAAATGACAGCCTTGCCCCTCCCTAGACGCTCTGATCAATTTGCTGACTCGATTACGGGTTCTGCAACACCAGAAACGACACCAGTTTTTGCCCTCAAGGAAATGGTGGCGCGTTTGCATCGAGAACAGCAAAACGTGAACGAGTTGTTAAGTTCCTTGGGGTATGCCCTGCGTAGCTTTAACAACCTGAATCAATTTTTAGAGTTAACTCCCCTGGTCGCCAGTCGGGTGACGGATTCTGATGGGGGAGCTTTGGTATTATTTAAACCTAACGGACAAGTCCGGTTTCAACGGCTCCACTGTCAGGAAGGACGCCAATGTCAGGATATTCGGCAGGCGATCGAAGCCGTAACCCGACAAATTACCGCCTTCTCAACCACAGGAAGGTTAGAAGACCTCTCGGAATCCGCTTTACAAACCTATACGGCAAATTTAGATTATCAAGTTAGTCGCTATCTCGGCGCTGATGTGCAGCTATTCGGGACGCCAATTTTGGTGAATAACATTGAGCGGGGACGGTTATATGTTTTTAGCCATGATGTTAATTATGTTTGGACACCGACTCGGCAAAAATTAATCCGGTTAGTGGCGGATCAAACGGCCGTTGCTATTGCCAATGATGAGTTAGCAACTTCCCTACGGGAGAAAGAAAGGTTAGATCGAGAATTGGAAATTGGGGCGGAAATTCAGTTACAATTGTTGCCTCGAAAATGCCCAACTATTCCTGGTTTAGAGATTGCCGCCCAATGTCAAACGGCGAACCGAGTGGGGGGGGATTATTATGATTTTATTCCCTCTAATTTTGATCAACGGGGCGATCAGGTTTCTGTCCATCATGATAAACGCTGGAGTATTGTCATAGGCGATGTTATGGGTAAGGGAGTCCCGGCGGGCTTGATTATGACCATGACCCGAGGAATGTTAAGGGCGGAGGTATTAAACCGTCATTCTCCCGCCTTGATTTTGGGGCATTTGAATCAAGTTATGTATGCGGATTTGGAAAATTCGAGCCGCTTTGTGACGTTATTTTATTCGGAATATGATCCGGCGACTCGAATGTTATCCTATAGTAATGCGGCCCATCATCCCCCGTTATTATGGCAGATTGCCACTAATAATATTATCAGGTTGGATACTTTGGGAATGTTGATTGGATTAGATGCGGACAGTCGCTACTATGAAGATAAAATCCAACTTTATCCCGGGGATACAATTATTTATTATACCGATGGATTTACGGACGCGATGAATCAACGGGGCGATCGCTTCGATGAGGAAAATCTTAGCCAAGCATTCCATTGGGCGTGTCAGAATTGTAGAAATCCCCAATTGATTCTTGATTATTTGTTTGAACAAGTTCAACAATTTATTGGTGCAGAAAATCGAAATGGGGATGATATGACCCTCGTGGTGTTGCAAGTTCAATCGAGCAAGGTCGGAGATAATCATGATTCTTCTAATTCTGAATCCTGTTGATGGGTTTAATATCCTCGATCACAGTTTAAATTTGTTCCATCACACAACAATTTTAGCTCAACAGGTGAATGTGGATATTGTCGGGGATTTCGTTAGTAAATGGAACCATATTGTTAAAACCGGGCAAATTTGGGCGTTTTTTGCGGGTGTTGTGGCGGGATGGGGAATTAGGAGTTTGTTACCCTAACTCGGAATAGGGAATAGGGAATAGGGAAGGCCTGATAATATTTGTGACTGTTTCATATCAGGATTAAAATTTCACAACCTATTTAGGATTGCTATGGGAAGAAAAAACAGATTTAAAGGTCTGATTATTTTGGTATATTAATTCCTTTAAATCGTTCTTTTGCCGTGGCAAATGCTTCTTTCATCACCGCTTGAATTCTCTGAGAATCAGGTTTTTTCCCTCCCATTAAATCCCCAAAATAAACACAAGCTCCTTCCCCTAAAGCCCAAGTATAGGCCGCGGCCCAAGATGCGGCAATCACACTGCCAAAACCGGGGATAAATTTAATCAATTCTCGACCAATCATTTGGGCAAAAAATCCTCCGGCGATCGCACTGACTAAACCACCCGCTTGAGAAGGGTTTAAGGTTTGTCCATAGAGATTTCCTAATAACACCACCAGAGAAACTTGTAGAGCAGTTAAAACAGGCATAGTAGCAAAAGGAAGGGGAACAGCGGCAACGGTCGCTGCCATAATACTAAATGCTAAAATATACCGTCGTCCCACATCTCGATAGATGTTTCCTAGTTGATGATTAACCTCTCCATTTAATAATTGATGAATTGTTCTAGCTTCCGCTTCAGGAAGCAGATCAGCCAAGGTATCCCGTAGAGATTCCAAGCCATAAAATACAGGATTATACCCATCTTCTTCTAGGGTAAAATCAATTAAGACCGCTTGATCATACAATCCTTTAAATGCTGTTTTTAAACTATCAAAAGCACGGTTAACATCCTCAAAATCCGGGGGATAAAGGGGATGATTTTCAGTTTGGGGCGGATAAATTTCATGGAGACAAGTCACTGCCAATAAACAAGGAATATGGGGATATTGTTGTCGTAAACTTGCGGCAATACTTCGCAGGGTATCCGTGGCAAAATCGTTAATTTTAACAGTTAGAATTAAAACCCTG
>DATNRE010000550.1:0-8383 GCA_036703685.1 Candidatus Obscuribacterales bacterium | reverse complement strand
ATGGGGGATGGGTAATGGGTAATGGGTAATGGGGTTTGACGGTTTTGTTGATTTCCTAATATATTAATACTGGAAAAAAATACGGCTATTCCTATATGTAAAGTGTAGAAAACTTTACCCACACAATCGGAAAAATTTGTTTATCATGGAGGAGAACTTCAGCCTATTATTGAGGAGATGCCCATGTCAGAAACCAATCAAAACAAACTTGCCTCGGATTTAGAAAAAGCCCAATCTGAAGGTAAATTACGGGCTGAACGAATTCGGGAAATTGTGAAATCTTCCATCTCAGAAGTCGGTTCAGAATTTAAAGGCGGTTCTCAAGAAATCAGGGATTTAGTTAAACAGGTTGTAGGAACTGTTTTAGAAACTGTTAAAGGAAAAGGTGAGGAAGTTCAAGAAAATGTGACCGCTTCTATTGAAGGAGTGATTGATGGTATTAGTCAAGCTAAACAGGAGTCGATTGCTAAAACTCAAGCGGAGGTGAAACAACTTCAAGCTCGAATTGATCAACACGAACAGGAGTTACAAAATAATATTAATTTGGCTTTGAGTGATATTCAAGAAGTGGGAACGAATAAGTCAGATCAGGTTAAAACGGCGATTGAATCTGCGATTAAAACCATTAAAAATAGCGAAGAATCTACGCTAATGCAAAAACGTTATGCCCAACTTAAAGCTCAATTGGCGATTGTTAATGCTAACTTAGTCGGACGCTATGGACAACGTTATGAGGAGGTTAAGGATTATTTAGAGGAGGCAAAATCTTGGTATGAAAAAGCCAAGGATGAGCCGGAAATGTATACGGAAAAAATTGATGAGAAACGCCAAGATTTTGAAGCCAAGTTAGGAGAAGCGGGGACGGCGATCGCTCAAAAAGAAAAACAAATTAAACAGCGTTTAAACGATCTGTGGAAATCGATTTCCGAAACCTTTACTAATAATCAGTCCCAACCTGATGAAAAAAAAGAGGATTCATCTGATCTCAACAAAGATACACTTTAAAACAATCTGAGGTAAAATTTATGATCGCATCATTATTAACGTTGGTAGCAACAGCCCTAAGTTTATTAGTGGTTGATATAGTTAGTTGTCCCCGGAGTAAATTTATCTACCTTTGTAGCAGCTTTAATCGCGGCGGCGGCTATTGGAGGAGTTAATGCTTTTATTAAACCGATTTTATCAACCTTATCCATTCCCCTAAATATTTTAAGTTTAGGTGGTTTTTCATTCATTGTGAATGGTTTTTGTTTCTGGTTAGCTGCGGTTTTTATTCCTGGATTTGAAGTACAGGGTTTATTTGCTTTTATTTTAGGCCCTGTAATTTTATCCGCCGTTAATGCTTTCCTCAATGGTTATTTTGTTGAAAAATATCCTCAATTTTTTAATTCTCAGGAGTCATTAAACCCATAAAAAATTAGTGATTAATCAGTTGGTGTAGAGACGTTGCATGCAACGTCTCTACCGTAGGGGTGGCTTCCCTGGTCAACCCTCTTTGTATTTTTCTAACCAGTTAATAATTGCAGAGGGTAAAGGTTGGCGTTGACGAGTTTTAGGATCAATACAAATATGTTTTGTAATCGCTTCAGCTATTAATTGATTAGAGTTATCTAATCTGATTTTATATTGAATTTTGAAAGAATTTTCATTAATAATTTCGGGATTTAATCCAATTAAAATTTGATCTCCACAGAATAGGGGAAATCGAAAATCAACACTCGCATGAACAATCGGAATCGCAAAATCAGGATTAACAAAAAAACTTTTAAGATTAATTTCTGCCTGGGTTAGAGAGGCTTCATAGGCTTCATGACATATTGCTAAAATATTAGCAAAATAAACCACCCCCGCAGCATCCGTATCTTGAAAACGAATCGTTCGCTTATAAATATATCCTAAATCAGTCATCAGTTATCAGTCATCAGTTATCAGTTATTAGTCATTACCCATTACCCATTACCTATTACCTATTACCTAATAATTTTAGGGTGGGTAGGCCCACCGAATTAATTCTAATTCTACTATCCTTTATTTTTGATCAACATCACATCAATAATGTTATTAGCCATCGGTTCAGAAATCTCTAAAACATTAAAGAGCTTATCTAATAGGGCTTCTTCTTCTTCGGTAATCACTCCATCGGCTAAAGTAATATCAGTAACGACAGCAAAGGCAGTTTCTCGCAATTCCGCAGGCAATTTTTTAACTGCCTCTTTTAATAAAATATCCCCTCCTTTTTCTTGTAATTGATTGAGGAGTTGATCAATCATTCCTCGCATTTTTTCCCCGGAATAATCACTAAAAAGCTGCATTCGGGAGAAGGTTGTGGTAATAGCTTGGGATTCAGTTCCAGTAATATAACCATCAGCGGCTACCGCAATTAATGCGATCGCTGCAAACGCTTCCGCAGAATTAAATTGAATGGCGCTTGACATTATGAAAACCTCCTAACAGATTTCGCGTTATCGTAGATTTTTCCCACGTTTATGATTACACTATCTGCGATTTTTTTCCAATTTATTTTCCAAAAACTGCCAATTCCGCCATCAAAAAGTCAACAAATTGCCGCGCAGTTCGTCCCGAACGTCCATTATGACGAGTCGCCCATTGTAAGGCGCGAAACTGCAAATCTTCGGGACTGATATTAATTCCCCCTTGACTGGCTAAATGTCGCACCATATTTAAATAGGTATTCTGATCGGCGGGTTCAAAGGTTAAGGTTAAACCAAAGCGATCGCTAAAGGATAATTTTTCCTGTACCGTATCCCAAACATGAACCTCATCCTGATCTTTCGGGGACGGTCGATCTTCAAAATATTCTCTGATTAAATGACGACGGTTAGAAGTAGCATAAACAATCACATTTTGCGGACGGGCGGTTAAATTTCCTTCTAATACGACTTTCAAAGATTTAAAAGCATCGTCATCTTCCTCAAAGGATAAATCATCCACAAAAACAATAAATTTCTGCGGCACTCCTCGCAATTTTTCTATGACTAATGGTAAGTCTTTTAAGTCGGATTTTGCCACTTCAATTAAACGTAAACCGCGATCGCTATATTGATGTAATAACGATTTAATTAATGAAGATTTCCCCGATCCCCGACTACCGTATAATAAAACATTTAAAGCCGGATATCCTGCTAATAATATTTCTGTATTTTTTAATAAAATATCCCGTTGAGTTTCATATCCGATTAACTGGCTCAAATGCACGGGATCTGGGTAATTAATGGGGATTAACTGGCTATTTTGCCAACGAAACGCATCGGCTTGGGCAAATAAACCCGTTCCAAATTGATGATAATGATGTGCTAAACTTTCTAGGGCTTCTGACCAATTTTCTAGGGTTTTAAATTGATTCCGTAAGGGCAATTCTTGGATTTTTTCTAAGGGTTCAGCTTGGGGTTGCCAAATAATTGGATTTTCCGATAATTGGGCGACGGTTCTTAACCAATGGCTGATTTTTTCACCATTATATTGATAGAGACTTTGGAGGATTTTTAAATCTTGTTTTGCCGCTTCAATTAATACCGGAGGTAATTGCTCAAAAGTAGTTTGTTGAGCCTGTTGGGTAAAGGGATTATCCGCCCTTAAAATTTGAGTAATTAGATGTTCTTGCCAACTTTGTTGATATTTTGCTTGGACTTGAAACCAAGTTCCATAGGCTTTTAAACAATTTAAAATACTCGATTCACTATGATGAAATGTTTCTAAAAGATATAAAAATGCTTGCCCAATTTCATGATCAAAAATATCCTGATACAGCAATAAAGTTGCAACCTGACGCTGTAAGAACCTAACCTGTGAAATAATGGGGCTATTCAGAGAAGACATAAAGTAGGATTAAGAAGTAATTAATAAAAAATTAAGGATTAACTCTATATTATAGCAAAGATTGACGCAATAACTACATAAATTTTTATAACGTCAAATTTTAAATTTTAATACAATTTAGAATCATTGTTAATCCATAGATTCATCGAAGTTGTATAAAGGAACTTTGGAGTTGTTTTTTGGGCATAAGTATATGATGGATTTTGGAGCAATTGCGGCGATCACTTACGGTTTATTAGCGTTTGTCGGTGGTATTGTGGGTTATACCAAAGCTAAAAGTAAAATTTCCTTATTTGCCGGTTGTACTACGGGAATATTATTAATTCTGGGCGGTATTATTCAAGTTCAAGGGGTAAGTTGGGGATTAATATTTTCCATTGTGCTATCGGTTTTTCTGATCATTACTTTTCTTTCTCGCTTACTCAAGACCCGTAAATTTATGCCCTCTGGATTGATGATTATTGCCGGATTTATAGCGGTTACAATGATGGGATATCAACTGCAAATGGTGTTATAATCAAAATTGATGAATGTGATGGTGCGTGTGCTACGCTCACACACCCTACTTAATAATAATTGACGGGGTTATAGAACCGCCACACATTCTGAATAATTTTTGATCATTTAGAACAGATTCCCTAAAAAGTCCAAACTTATTTTATTTTATTTTATTTCAATTCTGTTCTATTGTACAAAAATTGAGTATAATAGTGAGTAAATCGACTTAAAAGTTGCTATATAGCACTTAAACTTAAACACAATGCAATATTATTTTACCGGGTTTATCGTTGTTTTCTTTATCGCCTGTTATGGTTACAGCTATTTAATTGTTAAACTAGCTAAACAAAAAGGCGAAGAATTTTTATTGTTTGGAATGTTATTCGGATTGTTTGGATTTATGGCGTTTTGTGCTGCTTCTGTTCCGTTTTTACATTGGTTACTAGATTCATAATTCCACCCAATTTTATGCCGTTTTTAAAGCTAAAAAACTATGATTTTTATTATACTATAAACGGCAATATTAATCAACCTATTATTTTATTTTTACATGGATTTCTGGGAAATAGTCAGGATTTTAATACCCGAATTGCTCCACTATTTCCCCAGTTTTCCTGTTTAACCCTTGACCTACCTGGACATGGACAAACCCAAGTTTTAGGAGCGGATAGCTGTTATCAAATGCCAGAAACAGCCGCCGCATTAATAGAAGTTTTAAACCGTCTGTATATTTCCCAATGTTATTTAATGGGATATTCTATGGGAGGAAGATTAGGATTATATTTAACCCTAAATTTCCCCCAATATTTTAAAAAAGTTGTCTTAGAATCCACATCACCAGGACTGAAAACCGAATCAGAAAGGGTACAAAGGTTAATTTCAGATACTCAAAAATCCGAACAATTACAAACCCTAGAATTTCCTATATTTTTAGAACAATGGTATAGTCAACCCCTATTTCACACCTTAAAAAATCATCCTGAATATGATCAAATTTTTAATCATCGTTTAAAGAATAATCCCCTAGAGTTATCAAAATCCCTGCGTTATTTAAGCACCGGAAATCAACCCTCCCTCTGGGAGAAATTACCCAAAAATCAAATACCCCTATTACTATTAGTCGGTGAATTGGATCATAAATTCAAACAGATTAACCAACAGATGAATCAATTATGTCACCTTTCCCGGTTGCAAATTATCCCGAATTGTGGTCATAATATTTTAATCGAAAATCCTCAACAGTGGATTAATGCAATGGTTAATTTTTTATCGGAATGAATTATAAATTTCAATTTAAAACCTATCAACGTCCGTTTAAAAATCCTCTCAAAACCGCCCACGGAATTTGGAAAATTCGAGAAGCAATTATTTTAAGTTTAACCGATGAACAGGGTAATATAGGACAGGGAGAAATTGCCCCTTTAAGCTGGTTTGGGTCGGAAACCTTAGAAGAAGCGATCGCATTTTGTCAACAACTTCCGAGTCTGATTTCAACCGAAATAATTTTTACGATTCCCGATAATTTACCCGCTTGTCAATTTGGGTTTGAATCTGCATTTATAGACTTAAATCCTAACCCCTCAGTTGATTTATCCCAACTTCAGTATAGCGGATTATTACCGACCGGAGAAATGGTTTTAACCCATTGGGAAACCCTATTTCAGCAAGGATATCAAACCTTTAAATGGAAAATAGGCGTGGATGATATTACAGAAGAAATCAATATTTTTAAACGGTTAATTATTAACCTAAAAACCCGGTTTCTAAAAATACGTCTCCGGTTAGATGCGAATGGGGGGTTAACTTTTGAACAAGCGCAACGCTGGTTAGAAATCTGTGATTTAATTAATACAACTCAAGAGTTAATCGAAATTGAATTTTTAGAACAACCTTTATCGATTCAGCAATTAGATTTAATGTTAGAATTATGCGATCGCTATTCTACTCCCCTTGCTTTAGATGAATCCGTTGCTAATTTACAACAATTAACCTATTGTTATCAACAAGGATGGTCAGATATTTTTGTGATCAAACCTGCTATTTTTGGTTATCCTAAAAAACTCAAACAATTTTGTCAAACCCATAAAATTGATACCGTTTTCTCCTCTGTTTTTGAAACTGAAATTGGTCAGAATTCTGCTTTAAAAATTGCCGCAGAACTGCTATTATATGATCGGGCGGTGGGATTTGGTGTTAATCATTGGTTTGTGTAATGAAAATAATATGAATTAACCATAAAGTCACTAAGACACAAAGACAAGAAAAAGGATTTCGTAGGGGCGGGTTCAAGTCCATCTCAAATTCCCATCCCAAAACTATCTAAACCAGCCCCGAACCCTGACAATAATTAACAATTAATCGGGTTTTGGGATGGGTTGGGCGGGTTTATTTAGATGGTTTGTTATTATTAAATATAATTGCAGAACCCGCCCCTACAGAAAATAGATCGTTTATTTAGATTGTTTGTGATTATTAAATTATGAATATCATTGATCAAATTCAAAATAGGGAAATTTTAACTGATCAAAACTCTTTAATTGATTATTCTAAAACTCATTTACAAAATATCAATCAATGGATTAACTCTAATAAAAATTATCCTAAAATTATAATATCAGAATCTGACCCGATCTTATTTTTATCAGCTTTTATTGCTGCGGTGACAGCAAAATGTCCGGTTTTTTTATGTAATTCTCAATGGGGCGAACAGGAATGGAAACAGGTTAAGGAATTAGTTAAACCTAATTTATTAATTTCTCAAGGTCAAATTTTAGATTACCAAAAGCCATCTAATCATCATGAAATTCTGGAAAATTTGATTATGATTCCCACGGGAGGAACATCAGGAAATATCAAGTTCACTGTTCATAATTGGGATAGTTTAACCGCTTCAGTTAGGGGTGTTCAACAATATTTTCAGACTCCTACTATTAATTGTTTTTGTAGTTTACCGCTTTATCATGTCAGTGGATTAATGCAGTGGATGCGATCGCTTTTAACCGATGGAAAATTAATCATAACATCTTTTAAAACCCTAGAAGCAGAAGCAGGGATTAATTTTAATCCTGCTAATTATTTTATCTCTTTAGTTCCCACTCAACTCCACCGTTTATTACAATCTCCCTCCTTAACCCATTGGTTATCACAATTTCAAATCGTATTATTAGGAGGAGCCCCCCCTTGGTTAGAATTATTAGAACAGAGTCGTTTTTATCAAATTCCCCTAGCTTTAACCTATGGAATGACGGAAACCGCCTCCCAAATTGTTAGTTTAAAACCTGCGGATTTTTTAGGCGGTAATAATAGTTGCGGAAAGGTTTTAACCCATGCTAAAATTAAAATATATGGTCAAAATGGAGAAGAATTAAAACCCAATCAACCGGGAATAATTAAGATTAAATCCGATTCTTTAATGTTAGGATATTATCAAGATAATTTTGATCGCCAATTGCGGATTAATTGTTTCACACCCGATGATTTAGGTTATTGGGATGAACAGGGATATTTAACTTTAGTAGGGAGACAGAGTAATAAAATTATTACCGGGGGGGAAAATGTATTTCCGGCTGAAGTAGAAGCGGTGATTCTTTCTACGGGTTTAGTAAAAGATATTTGTGTACTGGGAAAATCGGATCAATATTGGGGTGAAATTGTAGTAGCGGTGTATGTTGCTAATAACAAACAGGTTTCAGAAGTTGAATTAAAACAGGCAATTTTAGGAAAATTATCTAAATTTAAACACCCTAAATTATGGATTTCTGTGGAAAAATTACCTCGTAATTCCCAAGGAAAATTAAATCAAAAACAGATTCAAGAATTAGTCTAAAGCAGTGCGAGCACCTTCACACTGCAGTATGATTTAAGATTAATTTATTCGGTAAAATCCGTATTACTCATGGTAATATGTTCATCAACGCTAACTGGCCCGGCTCCAAAATAGGTAATCATAAGTAACCCGCCCATAATTGATAAATTCTTTAAAAAAGCAATTTTTTCTGCGGGAACATCCCAAAAATTATGGAATATTACCGTGGCTGGAATTAAGAAT
>DATNRE010000549.1:0-6914 GCA_036703685.1 Candidatus Obscuribacterales bacterium | reverse complement strand
CTTTCCCCCGTCTTTCCCTGACTGGGCGCAAATCGTTGATGATTAATTAAAAATGCAGCTTGTCCTAGGGCTAGTCCTCCATCATTAGGAGGATTTTTTTGTGACCAATAAACCTGAAATTCTTCTTGACAAAGCCGGGATATTGTGCGTTCAATTAAATATTTATTCTGAAAACATCCCCCACTTAAGGTTATGGTTTTTTCGCCTATTTTCTTGCTGATTTCTACCACCGCTTCCACTAAGCTATTATGAAATTTAGCCGAAATTAAATTAATTGGTTTTTGGTTAATTTTATCCTCTAATATACCTTTAATGATCAGTTCCCAATTCAGGTAATACCTACAATTATAACTCCTATTATCCATATTATCCCCCCTTTCTAAGATGTGCTGCGAAGACTCAAAATCTCTCCTGTTCTCCCCCCTTTTTAAGGGGGGTTGGGGGGGATCAAACCATTCAAAAAGATAATATTCATCGGTTTCTAAATCATTAATAGCAAATTCTAAAGCCATAGCGGCTTCCCCTTCAAAACTTACCTTTTTACAGATTCCTAATAAACCTGCCACTCCATCAAATAACCGTCCCACACTGGACGTTAAAGGAGTATTTAAGTTACGGTTTAACATCGTTTGGATAACTTTTAATTCTTGAGGTTTAAAAGATGCTATCAATTCTAAATTTATCCCCGAATTAAAGAGATCATTTCCCCCTAATTCATAGAGTAATCCTAAAGCAATTCTTCGAGGTTCAAATACTGCCTTATCTCCCCCGGGAAGGGGAAAAGGGCGAAAAGAAGCAATACGTTCAATTTGGGTTTCTGTGACTTGAAAAAATTCTCCCCCCCAAATATTACCATCGAGTCCATATCCGGTTCCATCCCAAGCAATTCCTAGTAGGGGAGGGTGTAAATTATGTTCAGCAATAACCGCAAAAACATGGGCGAGATGGTGTTGAACTCGAACAATGGGATATTGATTTTGTTGGGATAGTTTTTCTGCAAATTGCGTCGAATAATAGTCGGGGTGAGCGTCACAAACAATCATATTCGGTTCAAAATCATAGATATTACTTAGACTATTAATTACTTCTTGAAATGCGGCTAAAGCGAGGGGGTTTTCTAAGTCCCCAATATGTTGACTTAAGAAGGCTTTTTGATTAAATGCGATTGCAATTGTACTCTTTAAATGTCCGCCTAAAGCTAAAATTTTTAGGGGAATTTCTATTGACAGATCCGAAGATTGTGGTAAACTAAAGTTAGTTTGATAGAATGGGAATCTATCCGCGCCTATAGGGTCAGGGAGAGAAATCGGCAATGGCGCGTAACCCCTCGCCCGACGCAATACCATTTCTTGATCTGCAATAATTCTGACAATTGAATCATCAATGGGTCGAACAATTGGGCGGTTATGAACTAAGAAGAAATCCGCGATGGTATTCAGACGAGTCACCACTTCCGCTTCATTAATACAAATCGGTTCACTAGCAAAATTTCCACTGGTTGCGACAATAGGAAAGTTCAATTGGGCTAATAATAAATGATGGATGGGGGTATAGGGTAACATCACCCCTAAATAGGGATTTTTCGGCGCGACCGAGGGAGAAATTCTTGCTGTTATTTGACGTAATAAAACAATCGGAGCAGCAGGAGAAGATAATAACTTTTCTTCTAATTCTGAAACGTAACAATCCTGTTTTACCTGTTCTAAATTAGGATACATCACCGCCAAAGGTTTAGCGGGGCGGCGTTTGCGTTGACGTAAATTTTGTACGGCGGTTTCATTCCTGGCGTCAACAATTAAATGAAATCCACCTAATCCTTTTAATGCTAAAATTTGACCGGAACGAATAATATCCGCAGCTTGTTTTAGAGCTTGATTTAAACTGGCAATAACCTGACCCTTTTTATCCCATAATTCTAATTGTGGCCCACAAATAGGACAAGCATTAGGTTGGGCGTGAAACCGACGATTTAAGGGATAATTATATTCATTTTGACAATTGGAACACATTATAAATGTTGCCATTGTGGTATGATTTCGATCATAGGGTAAATCCCGAATAATCGAATAACGGGGCCCACAGTTGGTACAGTTAGTAAAGGGGTATTGATAACGGCGATTTTCAGGATCTAAAATGTCTTGTAAACAGTCAGAACAGGTAGATAAATCCGGTAAAACAAGGGCTGTTTTTTGAGAATGGGTTGTGGATTCAGAAACGTGAATTTCAAATTGAGAATAACCTACAGTTGGTAACCAAACCGCATCTAAGGTTTCAATTTCAGATTGAAGGGGTTTTTCCTTTAAAATGCGGGATTGAAATTGTTCTAAAACCTCTCGAATACCTTCAACTTCAATCAAAACACCCTGAACCGAATTATTCACCCATCCAGTTAAGTTTAATTCCGTTGCGAGGCGATAAATAAACGGGCGAAACCCAACACCTTGAACAGTTCCTTGAAGGGTTAGTTTTAGGCGATGTTGTTGAGAATTGAGATCAAAATAATCTGGTGACATAGATCGGAATCAAAACTATTCTATTATAGCTATATTGACAATAAATTGCACAAATTATATTAATTTAGGATAAAATTTATCTCGGTTTGGATATTTAACCCCCTCCTCATTGGTAAAAAATTATGGTATGAAAGTTAAGATATGATTGCCTGCTGTCAAATCTAAAACGATATAATCATTAGAAAAAATGCTAGAACCGAACCCTAAAGAACACTTTAAATCCCCCAATACGTTGTCTGATTTAGAATCACCGGATTTAGGAACGAAATCAGACCCTTTAACCCGATTACCGAGGAAAACGATTGCTAATATCATTCTGCCAGTTGTAGCGGTTTTAAGTACATTAATAGCGATTTGGATTTGGCTAGAAAATAGTCGCCTAAGTCAACGTTTGCAAACAGAACAATCTCGTTTAACCTCATTATCGTCAAAAAATCCACCCCAAAACCCCCAAGAAACTCTGTTAAAAACAAATAAATGCCCTGAATGTAATTTGAAAAAAGCTAATTTGAAAAAAGCTAATTTAAGAGCAGCCTATTTATGGAAAGCTAACTTAGAAAATGCCGATTTGAATGATGCAAATTTAGAGTTAGCTGATTTACGCGGTGCGACCTTAGCCGGGGCAGATTTACGAAATAGTCAATTAGCAAGTGCTAATTTAGGATATGCTAATTTAACAGGAGCAAATCTGAGTAATGCTGATTTACAGCAGGCTAATTTATGGCAAGCTAACTTAAAAAATGCCCAACTGAATAATGCTATCCTAAGACAAACTGATTTACGTCAATCTAATTTAGAATCGGCTAATTTAAAATCCGCTAATTTATTAACGGCTAATTTATCAACGGCTAATCTTAAACAAGCTCAATTAGATAGTGCTAATTTGAATGGGGCTAATTTAGAAAAAGCTAATTTAGAAAAAGCTAATTTACAAAATACAATTTTAATTGAAGCCAATTTAAGCCAAGCTAATTTAGGAAATGCGATTTTAAATGGGGCTGATTTAACCAATGCTAATTTATCAGAAGCGGTGTTATGGTTAGCTAAATTAGAATCGGCTAATTTAGAATCTGCTAATTTGGAAAAAGCCAAGTTAGGTTATGCTAAACTGAATCAAGCTAACTTGAATCAAGCTCAATTAATTGATGCGGTATTAGAAGGAGCTAGTTTAGAAGATACGGATTTACAAAAAGCTAATTTAAAAGGGGCTAAATTAGAACGGGCTAATTTATTAGGAGCTTATTTAGAACGGGCTAATTTACAGGAAGCTAACTTAGCCGGGGCGGATTTACGAGGAGCAAATTTAAGTAAAGCTAACCTCAAAAATGCCTATTTACAAGGGGCAAATTTACGCGGTGCTAACTTAAGAGGTGCCAATTTAGAGGGAGCAAATCTGCGGGATGTACAGTTAAAAGGGGCAACAATGCCCAATGGAAAGATGTATATTGATGAGAAAAAATAATATGAATTAAATTAGGAAGAAGTCGCTTTTAAACCAATTAGGGCAAATACTAATAAACCCAAGAAAAATAACCGGTTTAGACTAACAGGATCTTTGAAAACAATAATTCCCATAATTATAGTTCCTAAGACACCAATACCTGTCCAAACTGTATAAGCAGTTCCCATGGGAATCGTTTTCATTCCCTGACTTAAAAACCACACACTTAATAAGCCAAAGCCCAGAAAAGCCAAAATTGCTGGGGTTTTTGTCAGTCCATCCGAGATTTTGAGAAAACTAGAAAATCCCAATTCAGCTAATCCGCCTAAAATTAAATATATCCAACCCATTTTCTTAAGATTCAACCCAATAGGGCTGGCTATACCTATACTTTTAATATTATTATAAGTATATCACAGATCAGGCGAGCTTAGAATAGGCAATGCTAAACTCTGCGGAATATGGGTTTTAAAGCTCTGAAAAAACCTGACTATGCTTATTATTTGGGTGGTTATTAAGGGTTAGGTCATGGGTAATATAGGTAATAGGTAATAGTTTACTTCCCCTACTCCCTTTTATAGAATTAACCTAGGGCTGGTTTCTTGAATTTGTTGTTCTAAAAATTGATACCATTCCTTCATGCCTACACCAGTTTTAGCAGAAACCTCAAAAATTCGAGCTTGGGGGACAATTTTTTTAATGTTATTTAAAGCCAATTCTCGATCAAAACCCACGACTTCTGCAATATCAATTTTATTAATAATTACCACATCAGCCGTTTTAAATAAGGTCGGATATTTTAAGGGTTTGTCTTCTCCTTCCGTGACAGAAAGTAATGCAACCCGTTGATTTTCTCCTAAATCATAGGCCGCCGGACAGACTAAATTACCAACATTTTCAATAATTAATAATTTTACCTGATCTAAGTTGATTTCAAAAATAGCTTTAGCAACCATATCCGCTTCCAGATGGCAAACATTTCCGGTGGTAATTTGAACCACTTGCGCCCCGGATCTTCTCAACCGTTGAGCATCATTATCCGTGGCTAAATCTCCCACAATTACCGCCCCCGGAAGATGGGAATTAACATCAGTTAAAGTCCGTTCAATAAAGGCAGTTTTTCCTGAACCGGGAGAGGATAAAACATTTAAAACAAAGAGTCCTTTTCCCCAAAAAAAGCCCCGATTTCGTTCGGCTAATCGTTCATTTTTAGATAGGATTGCTTCATGAATAGTTAAGGTTTGATGGGTATGATCATGATCGTGAAAATGATTATGGTCATGGGTATGAGGATGGTCATGATCATCATGACTATGGATTTCAATTGTTCCAGGGGTAACAGCACAACCGCAATTAGTACACATAATTAAGAAACCTCTAAAGATGTTAATTCTAACTCTTTTCCCTGAAGAATATCAAGGCTATATTCATGACATTGGGGACATTCATAAACATAATCATCCGGTTGAAATTCCATCTGACAATGATCACAATAACAGCGAACGGGAATCGAATCAATTTCAAAAATAGCGGTTTCTGCCATTGTTCCTTTCGCCACCACATCAAAGGCAAATTCTAACGCTTCTGGGATAACTCCCGATAATTCCCCTACTTTCATTTTAATCCAATGAATTCGAGTTGCCCCTTGTTGTTTAGCATGGTTTAAGGCAATCTCTAGGGTCTGTTCCATAATACTAACTTCGTGCATAATTTGTAGTAACTCCTTTAGGGGTTTGATTGAGTCCTAAAGGACTCACTACCGTAGTAACCCCTTTAGGGGTTTCTTTATTAGGGGTTTAATTGAGTCCTAAAGGACTCACTACACTTAACTATAATTGATTTGGGGTTTTATTAACAATATTTTTAATGATTTTTAAAGCATCCTGAATGCCATTTAGTGCTTTTTGAGATAGGGTTTCACACAGTTCAAAATTTTCTCCTGGGATCGCAATTAACCAGGCTTGGGGTTGTTTTTGATAGAGAAATTGGGTTAAGGATAAAAGCGATCGCGGATTTAAAGAATGTCCCCAATTAAATAAATTTGAGGGTAAAGCTTCTAAGAAAGTCATATTAATTGTCTCTCCTTCTAAAGCAGCATCGACAAAAATAACCGTATCAACTTCCGCCATTTCTGCGGCGACTTCCGGGGTAAGTTGATGCAGAGAAAGCGATCGCACATTCGTTAAATTCCACCGTTCAACTTCTGCTATTACCGCTTGACCTACGCCATCATCTCCTCGAATGGGGTTGCCATATCCGACTATTAAAATCATATTATTTTCTATATTTTATATTAACAATATTCTATCATAACTTCCTTTTGTTGACTACGAAGTAACTGGACTAAATCTTCTATTAAATTGCGACGAATTGAAATATTTTTAGGTAATAAAGGGTTTTGATAAAACTCATTAATTTGTTGACCCACTAAAAAATAAATCGAATCCCCTTCGATAATTTCCCGCGCCAATAAAACCGCCCCATTATTATCAGAAGCTAATCGGGCAATATCCCCCTTACATTTTCTCAAAATTTCCGTAGCTTTAGAAATCGTTAAAATTCCTTCTGTGACTAAATCCACTTCTTTTAATTTACCAATCGGCGGTAAATCTTTTCGCATAGTTGCAATATCCATTTCGATAGTTTCCCCCATATAATTTGCGACTAAATTTCCTGTTGTTCCGCCACAAATAACTTTTCGACCGGGGAAATTTAATAATCTATCGGCATATAATTCATCCTGAGTAATATCTAAAGGTGGGCCAGTAAAAATCATAACTGGGTTGGGTTTTCTAACATAAACCCCCACAAAAGTTGCATCATCACCAATTTTTTCCCGATATAAAGAACGGGTTTCAGACATGACTTGCTCAATAATTGTTCGAGAATTAGTCGCTTGACTAATAAAAATTCTCTCCATATATTTGGCAATATTATCCCAACCCCAGCCAAAATTCATC